>NZ_QHHW01000035.1:0-154953 GCF_003947325.1 Amycolatopsis sp. WAC 01375 | reverse complement strand
CCCCCAACGAATCCAGCGAACCAATAACCTCCCCCAACACATCCGACTCGGTCATTTCCTTGAGCAGCGCCACAACGGCGTCAGAAGTATCCACACACAGAACGTACAACCGACCACCGACAGTTTTGAATCGCAGGAAGAACGCTCAATCGAGATCAAGCAACCCCTCAGCACCGTTTTCCAGCTGTCGCGCGAATTCCGCCGATCGCGGAAGCATGGTCGCCTCATAAGCCCGAACAGCCTCGCCGATACCGGCGGAGCCGACACTGGCGGAGCCCGCCAACGCGAGAGCGAGGTCGCACGCGTCGAGCATGGCCAAATTGACGCCGACGCCGAGCGGCGGCATCAGGTGGGCGGCATCGCCGAGCAGGGTCACCCATGGCGTGTGCTCCCAGGTGTGCGGGACGGGCAGAACGTACAACGGGCGATCGACGTACGGCCCGTCGTTGTCGGTGATCATCCGCAACATCGACGGCGACCAGCCGGAAAACGCATCGAGCAGCCTGCCGCGGACCTCCGAGCTCGACCCGATCCAGTCCGACGGCAGGCGTTGGATGATGTAGACCCGGATATGGTCGCCGCTGTTGCGCTGGGCGAACAGGCACCGGTCGCCGTCGGCCGCCATCGCGCTGCCCTGGCCGACGAGTTCGGCGAGTTCGGGGTGCGCGTTCTCGACGTCTTCGAACCATGCCTCAAGGAAGGTGATCCCGGCGAACTCGGGCACAGCGGCCGAAACCGCCGGACGGACCCGTGACCAGGCGCCGTCGGCACCGATGACCAAGTCCGTCTCGACGATCGTTCCGTCGGTGAACCGCAGGCGCCCGGGGGCCTCGGCCCGATCCAGCGTCCGTCCCCAGTGGACGGTGCCCGGCTCCAGCGAGTCGAGGAGCAGATCACGGAGCTGACCGCGGTCGATCTCCGGTTTGAACATCTCCCCTTCGGCAGGGACATGGTGCTCCAAGAGACGCCCAAGAGGATCCAGTTTGCGCATCTCCTGCCCTTCCGGACGGGCGAGCGCGAAGAACTCGGCGAGCAGGCCGGCTTCTCGCAGGGCCAGTTGGCCGTCGTCGGCGTGCAGGTCGAGGGTGCCGCCCTGATTACGGGCCTGGGGATGCGGGTCTCGCTCGTAGACCGTCACGGGAATGCCGTGTTTCTGAAGGATGCGGGCACAGGTCAGGCCGCCGGGGCCCGCTCCGATGATGCTGATCGTCATGACGCCAGAAAAGCAGAACGAGTTAAAAAGTGCAACGAGTCAACTTAGTGACTGTGACAACTCATGCGGTACAGTGCGCTCATGGAGACACCGGGACGGCGTGAACGCAAGAAGGCGGCCACCCGCCACGCGCTGGCGGACGCCGCGCTGAAGTTGTTCCTGGAGCGGGGCTACGACCAGGTGAGCATCCGCGACATCGCCGAGGCGGCCGACGTGTCGACCACGACGTTGTTCAAACACTTCCCCGGCAAGGAAGCACTGGTCTTCGACGAGTCCGAAGACAGGGAAGCGAACTTGATCGCCGCCGTGCGGCAACGGCCGGAAGACCAGGGCGTCGTCGAGGCGCTGCGCGAGTACGTGCTCGCCACGTGGCTGCCGCTCACGGCGCATCCCCAGTACGCCGGGTTCACCGCGCTGGTGAGCGGCACCCCCGCGCTACAGGAGTACGGCGAGCGCATGTGGACCCGGCACGCCAAGGCCCTCGGCGCCGCCATCGCCGAGGACGCCGGTGTGGACTCCGACGACATCGCCTGCCACGCGCTCGCGCGATTCGTACTGGACATTCCGGCGCTCACCCGGGGCAGGACGGATCCGCGGAAGGACGTCGAGCGGATCTTCGACCTGCTCACGGACGGCTGGCGCTAGGGCGTGTTTCACAAGTCAAGTGCGCGGTCTCCGCGCCCAGGCGGTCCCTGACGGCACGGGCGGATGCGCCCGAGTACGACCCGGTACGAGGCCGATCCGCCCGCACCGCCAGGAACCACCTGGATCACGAAGCCCATCGAACAGACTTGTGAAACACGCCCTAGTCCTCTTCGGGGCGGGAGCCGCGCAGCGAGCCCGGATGCGCCTTGGCGGACGGATCCTTGCTGGTCTTGAGCAGGCTCGCCACCGTCACCACGACGAGGATGCCGATGATCACCGCGAGGCTCACGGGCGTCGAGATCTCCGGGACGCTTTCGTCGATGTCCACATGGGCCCAGTGCAGGATCAGCTTGATCCCGATGAAGCCGAGGATGATCGCGAGCCCGGCGGACAGGTACACCAGCCGGTCGAGCAGGCCCTTCACCAGGAAGTACAGCGCACGCAGGCCCAGCAGGGCGAAGGCGTTGGCCGCGAAGACCAGATACGGCTCGTCGGTGACCCCGAAGACCGCGGGGATCGAGTCGAGCGCGAACAGCAGGTCGATCCCGCCGATCGCGAGCAGCACCACCACCAGCGGCGTGCCCACCCGCTTCCCACCGACGCGGGTGAACAGCTTGCCACCGTCGTATTCATTGGACAGCGGCAGCAGGCGGCGCGCGGTCCGCACCACCACGTTGTTCTCGACGTCCGGATCTTCGTCGCGGTGCCGGAAGAGCTGGATGCCGGTGTAGATCAGCAGCAGCCCGAACAGCAGGAACATGAAGGAGAACAACGAAAGCAGCGTGGCGCCGAGCGCGATGAAGATCGCGCGCATGATCAGCGCGACGACGATGCCGAACGTGAGCACCTTGTGCTGGTGTTCCTCGGGTACCGCGAAGGTCGTCATGATGATCACGAAGACGAACAGGTTGTCGACCGACAGGCTCTTCTCGACGATGTAACCGGCGAAGTACTGCTGTCCGAAGTCGCCGCCGTGCGCGAGCGTCAGCCAGACGCCGAACGCCACCGCGACCAGGATGTAGCCGACCGACCAGGCCACCGCCTCACCGAAGCCGACCTTGTGCGGCCGCACGGCCGCGAGGATGAGATCGAGTGCCAGGAGCCCGAGCACCAGTCCGATCGTGACGATCCAGGTGAGGGCATCGATCTGGAGCATGCCAAGATCTTAAGTGCGGCTCGTCCGGTCCGCATTCGCATGACCGGGCGCCGCGTCCAGCAGCGCGGAGAGCGCGGTCTTGAGCAGCGGGTGGTCCGCGCTTCCCCGCCGGACCGCGGCGAACACGCGGCGCAGTGGCGGCTCGCCGCGCAACGGGACGGCGACCGCGCCGGGCACGGCGGTGAAAGCGTTGCGCGGCACCAAAGCCACGCCCTCGCCCGCGGCGACCAGGGTGGTGATCGCGTGGAAATCGTCGGAGACGTGCCGGATCTCCGGATTGGCACACGCGATCATCAGCACGTCGCGGCAGGGGTTGCCGGGCTTCGGCGCGATCCAGTCGTCGTCGGCGAGTTCGTCGATGTCCACTTCGGACGCTTCGGCGAGCCGGTGCGCGGTGGGCAGCACGGCGTCGAACGGCTCCACGTACAACGGGAACCGGGTGAGCCTGCTTTCATCCGTTCGTGGCGAGAGCCGGTACTCCTCGGTGATCGCCAGGTCGATCTCGCCGTCGAGCAGCAGCGGGATGCTCGCGTGCCCCTCGACGTCCTGCACCTGCATGGTGACCCCGGGCGAACCGGCGCGCAGGGAGGCGATCGCCGGCGCGACGACCATCGTGATCGCGGAGGCGAAACTCGCCAGCCGCACCAGACCCTGGACGCCGGAATCGAGCGCGGCCAGCGTCGCCCGCGCCCGTTCGAGCTCGGCGGCGACGGCGTTGGCGTGCACCACCATCAGTTCACCGGCGGGGGTCAGCGAAACCCGGCGGCCCCGGCGGCGAAGCAGCTGCTGGCCGCACTCGGCTTCGAGGGCGGCCAGCTGCTGGGAGACCGCGGACGGCGTCAGGTGCAGAGCCTGGCCCGCCGCCGTCACAGTGCCGTGGTCGGCGAGGGCGCGCAGTACCCGCAGCCGTCGCGGATCGATCATTCGTCCATCATGGACCTTGCCGTCACGAACGCGTCGACGGCACGGTTCACGTCTTCGGTCGAGTGCGCCGCCGACATCTGCGTCCGGATCCGGGCCTTCCCGTGCGGGACCACCGGATAGGAGAACCCGATCACGTAAATGCCCTGGTCGAGTAGCAGATCCGCCATCTTGCCCGCCTTGGCGGCGTCGCCGATCATCACCGGGATGATGGGGTGCTCGCCGGGGAGCAGGTCGAAACCGGCCTCGGTCATCCGGCGCCGGAACAGCTCGGTGTTGGCGCGCAGCTTGCCCAGCAGTTCACTGGAGGAGTCCAGCAGTTCCAGCGTGGCGAGCGCGGCCGCGGTGATCGACGGCGCCAGCGAGTTCGAGAACAGGTACGGCCGCGAGCGCTGCCGCAGCATCTCGACGATCTCCGCGCGGCCGGAGGTGTAGCCGCCGCTCGCGCCGCCGAGGGCCTTGCCGAGGGTGCCGGTCAGCACGTCGACCTTGTCCTGGACGCCGAACAGCTCGGGCGTGCCGCGTCCGGTCGGCCCGGTGAAACCGACGGCGTGCGAGTCGTCGACCATCACCAGCGCGTCGTAGCGCTCGGCCAGCTCGCAGATCTCGTCGAGCGGCGCGAGGTAGCCGTCCATCGAGAACACGCCGTCGGTGGCGATCATCCGGTACCGAGCGCCGGAAGCCTCCTTCAGCCGGGCTTCCAGGTCCGCGACGTCGCGGTTGCGGTAGCGCATCCGCTTCGCCTTGCAGAGCCGCACGCCGTCGATGATCGACGCGTGGTTGAGCTCGTCGGAGATGATGACGTCCTGATCGGTCAGCAACGTCTCGAAAAGCCCGGCGTTGGCGTCGAAACAGGAGCTGTAGAGGATCGTGTCCTCGGTGCCGAGGAACTCGGAGAGCTTCGCCTCGAGTTCCTTGTGCGGCTGCTGCGTCCCGCAGATGAACCGCACCGACGCCATGCCGAAGCCCCAGCGGTCCAGCGCCTCCTGCGCGGCCTTGACCAGCTTGGGGTGGTCGGCGAGGCCGAGGTAGTTGTTGGCGCAGAAGTTGAGGACGTCGCCGCCGGCGACACTGACCGAAGCCCGTTGCGGCCCCTGGAGCACCCGCTCGCCCTTGTACAGCCCGGCTTCCCGGATCTCGGCGAGCCCGGCCTTGAGGTCGTCGCGCATCGCGCCGTACATCAGTTCTCCGTCCAATCCAGAATGACCTTGCCGCAGCGGCCTTCCCTGGCCGTCGCGAACGCCTTCTCGTACTCGGTGTAGCCGAACCGGTGGGTGACCACCGGCGAGATGTCCAGCCCTGCCTGCAGCAGCACGGACATCGAGTACCACGTCTCGAACATTTCGCGCCCGTAGATCCCCTTGATCTGGATCATCTTCAGCACGACGGCGGCGATGTCGACCGACACGTCGGAGGCGGGCAGGCCGAGCAGCGCGACGCGGCCGCCGTGGGACATGTTCGCGATCATGTCGCGCAGCGCCTCGGGCCGCCCGCTCATCTCCATGCCGACGTCGAAGCCCTCGGCCATGCCGAGCCGCTCCTGCGCGTCGGCGATGGTCGAGGTGGAGACGTCCAGCGCGAGGTCGACGCCGACCTTGCGGGCCAGTTCCAGGCGGTGCTCGCTGACGTCGGTGACGACGACGTTGCGCGCGCCCGCGTGGCGCGCGATGGCGGCGGCCATGATGCCGATCGGGCCGGCGCCGGTGACCAGCACGTCCTCGCCGATGACCGGGAAGGACAGCGCGGTGTGCACGGCGTTGCCGAGCGGGTCGAAGATCGCGGCGATGTCGAGGTCGACCTTGGTGCGGTGCACCCAGGCGTTCATCTCGGGCAGGACGGCGTACTGCGCGAAGGCACCATCGGTGTGCACGCCGAGGCCCTTGGTCCTGGCGCACAGGTGACGCCGCCCGGCCTTGCAGTTGCGGCAGCTTCCGCAGACCAGGTGACCCTCGCCGCTGACCAGGTCGCCCACCTTGACCGTCGTCACCGACCGGCCGATCTCGACCACCTCGCCGACGAACTCGTGCCCGATGACCAGCGGCGCGGCGATGGTGCGCGCCGCCCAGTCGTCCCAGGAGTCGATGTGCAGATCGGTACCGCAGATCCCGGCGCGCAGCACGCGGACGGCGACGTCGCCGGGACCGACGGCGGGATCCGGCACGTCGGTGAGTTCAAGCCCGGGTGCTCGGTCGGCTTTGACCAATGCCTTCATGGCGCGAAGTCTGGTCCGCCCGCGCTGTTCAGTCCATCGCGAGTTTCTGAAATCCCTCGTTAGAGCAACTTCACAAGGAGCCCGGCACGCGGACCGACACGAAGTCCGGCCGCGGTACGACTTCGAAGCCGATCGACCGGTAAAGCCGGATCGCCGAAGTGTTCGTCGTCGCCGCGTGCATCATCGGGCGTTCGCCGCGAGCGCGGATTCCCGCCGCGACCGCGCGGATGAGCCGGGTCGCCAGTCCTTGGCCGCGATACGCCGGATCGGTGCAGACAGCGCTGATCTCGGTCCAGCCGGGTGGGCGCAGCCGCTCCCCCGCCATCGCGATCAGTTCGCCGCCACGCCGGATTCCCAGGTATGTCCCCAATTCGATGGTCCGTTTCCGGAACGGCCCGGGTTTGGTCCGCTCGACGAGGTCCAGCATCTCCGGGACGTCGTCCGGCCCCAGCAGGACGGCTTCGGGGTCTTCGGCGGCTTCGAGCGCGACGTCGACCAGCCGGACCCCGGCGATCCTGCCGAGGATTTCCCAGCCGTCCGGGACGGGCAGTGCGTTGTGGACGGTGACCGTCGCCCCCGGACCCGCCAACGCGGCGACGTCGGCCCACACGCCCTCGTCCGGTTCGGGTGGCAGGGCGAAGAACGGGGCGACCTCGACCTGGTAGCGCAGGACCTGGCCGAAGCCTTCGGCGAAGTGGGCGTGCGGCCCGGTCAGCGATTCCCAGGCCGGGTCGTCGAAAGGGATGGCCATGACGGATCCGACATCGGCGGGCCGCCGTTCATTCCCGCTCCCACATCCCGGACACGGCAGGCCGGGATCGATGACATCGTGGTCGTCGCGATCGGCCCGCGTCCGGGCTACGGTGGCCGAGATGAGGGACGACGCCGGACAGGACGCAGTGGACGCCACGCTGCTCGACGCCTTCCGTGCCGGCGACATCGACGCCGGAGAGGCGCTGTTCCGGCGGCACGCCGAGCCGCTCCGCCGGATCGCGGCGGGCTGGGTCGCCGAGCCCGCCGAACGGGACGACCTCGTCGCCGAGGCCTTCGTGCGTGTCCTGGGCGTCATTCGCGCGGGCGGCGGCCCGCGGGAGAACCTCCGCCCCTATCTCGCGGTCACCATCCGGAATCTCGCGGCCAAGTGGAGCCGTCACCACAAACGGGTCGAGTTGTACGGCACGGCCCCGGCGGTCGAAGAGGCCGCCGGGGCCGTGGGCGCGGAAGAACTGCTCATCCGCCGTTCGAACGCCCGGTTGGCGTGGCGTGCCTATTGCGCGCTCCCCGGCCGCTGGCGGACCGTGTTGTGGCGGACCGAGGCCGAAGGAGACTCGCCGAAGGTGGTGGCACCGCTGCTCGGCGTGTCACCCAACGGCGCCTCCGTCCTGGCGCTGCGGGCCCGCGAAGGGCTACGCCAAGCCTTCCTCCAGGCACAGGTCCCCGAAGCGGGCACGCCGTACTGCCGGGAAGCGCGGCGGCGCATGGGCGCGTGGCTCCGCGGCGGCGTGCCGGTCCGCCGGGCGGTTCTGATCGCCGCGCATCTGGCGGACTGCGAACCCTGCCGGACCGTCGCCACCCGGCTCGACGAGATCAACCGCGAGATGCCGCCGGGAGTCCGCGCCGTCCCCGCCTGAGCGGATCAGCCGAGAACCGGCGCGCCCTCCCCCGCGATCCGCAGCGCCTCCACCAGTTCGCGATACAGCGTGTCGGTGGCGAACAACTGTTCGTGGCTGCCACTCGCCCGCACGCGGCCGTCCTCCATCACCACGATGGTGTCCGCGTCGATCACCGTGGACAGCCGGTGCGCCACGGTGACCACGGCCCCTTCGCGCGCCAGGCGCCGGATGCAGTCGTGGATCGCGCTCTCGGTCCGGCCGTCGACCTGCGCGGTCGCCTCGTCCAGCAGCACCACGTCCGGCGTGCGCAGGATCGCCCTGGCCAGCGCGATCCGCTGCCGTTCCCCACCGGACACCGACGTCGACGAAAGCGGGGTGTCGAGGCCCTCGTCGAGTGCGGCGATCTTGTCGCTCAGCCGGACTTCGCCGAGTGCCCGCCGCACCTCCTCCTCGGTCGCGTCCGGATGGGTGAAGAGCACGTTCTCCCTGATCGTCCCCGGCACGATGGGCGTCTCCTGCTCGACGTAGGCCAGCCGTGCCCGCACCTCCGCGTACGGCAGGTCCGTGTACTCACGCCCGTCCAGCAGCACGGAACCCGACTGCGGCCGCACGAACCGCATGATCAGCGACAGCATCGTGGTCTTGCCCGCACCGGACGGCCCGACGATCGCGGTGTGCCCGCGCCTCGGGATCTTCAGCGACACGTCCCGCAGCGCCGGATCGCCGCCGTAGCTCACGGTCACCCCGCGCAGTTCCAGTACCGGGCCGTCCCGCCCGTCCGCGGTCTCCGGCGCCGTGGCCACCGTGTCCTCTTCGATCTCCAGCGCGTCCATCTCCCGGATCCGCCCCGCCGCCGCGATGCCCGCCTGCAACGTGGTCATGTTCTGGCTCAGTTCGGTGATCGGCTCCATCAACGCGAAGGCGTAGAGCAGGAACGCGATGAGGCTCGACACCTCGAGCAAACCCGCGCCGACGCGCCAGGCACCGAGGCCGAGGATCACCAGGATCGCGCCCTGGATGCCGGTCCACGCCACCACCCAGGCGACGGCCTCCCGCCGCACCGCACGGACGCCGTGCACGGTTGCGGCTTCGGCGTCGACCAGGACACGCTCGGACTGCCGGTCTTCGGCACGGCTGGCCTTCACCGTGCGGATCGCCCGCAGCGCGCCCTCGAGGACGCCACCGAGACGGCCCACCCGGTCTTGCGCCTTCTCCTGTTCCTTCGCGATGGCGGGCATGAGCCACGCGAACAGCGCGATCACCACGAGCACGGCGGCCACCGTCGTCGCGAGCAGCACCGGGTCGAGCACGCTCATCAGCGCCAAGGTGCCGATGAGCATCACGACGCCGTTGATCAGCCCGATCACGCTGGACGACGCCGCCTCGCGCAGCAGTACGGTGTCCGAGGTGACGCGGGTGACCAGTTCCCCCGTCGGCCGTTTCGTGACCGCCGGGATCGTCGCGCGGAAGAACCGCCGCACCATCGATTCCCTGGCCTTCAGCACCACCCGCTCGCCGACCGTGCCGAGCAGGATCCACTGCGTCAGCCAGATCACCGAGCCGACCAGCATCAGGCCGAGCAGCGCCAGTACGGGTCCGGCCAGCGACGCCGACGAGCCCAGCGAGTCGAGCACCCATTTCGTGACCATGGGCGTCGCGAGACCGGTCGCGGAGCCGAGCAGGGCGAGTACCAGGCCGATCGCGAGTGCCCCCTTGTGCGGCCGCGCGAACGACCACAGCACCTTCAATCGTGGAGTATCCATGGTTCTCAATGGAACACAGATGTTCTAAAATCGTCAAGCGAGTTCCATATTGGCGAGCGAGGTACGGTACCGGCCATGAGTGAGGGTGTGGTCACCGAGACGGGTGTCCGGGCGAGGACCCGGCGCGCGATCCTGGACGCGGCCATCGAGAAACTGACGAAGCAGCCGAGCGCCACGCTGGCCGACATCGCGGCGGCCGCGAACGTCGGTCGCACCACGGTGCACCGGTATTTCGCGGAACGCTCCGACCTCATCGACGCCATCAGCCACGACGCCCTCGACAAGGTCTCCCAAGGCACGCGGCGGGCACGGCTCGACGAAGGCCCGGCCCCGGCCGCGCTGGCGAGGTTGTGCCAGGAGTACTTCGAGTTCGGCGACGTCTTCCAGTTGCTCTTCACCATGCCGGATCTGGTGACCCGCCCCGAATGGCAGGACGAGAGCGAGGACGACCGGTCGCTGCTGAGGCTGATCGAACGCGGGCACGCCGAGGGCACGATCGACCCGGCGATGTCGAAGGAATGGCTGCTGCAACTGCTGTGGGCCCTGCTCTACACGGGATGGGAAGCGGCGCAGGAGAAGAAGACTCCGAAGCACGAAGCGCTCAGCTTGTGCCTGCGCAGCCTGGAAAAGGTCATCGCGGTCGGCTGAAGTCCTACGAAGTGATGACGCGCGGACGCGCCCGCTTCGAAGATCCTTGCCCGGTGATGGAAAAAACCGGTGCACGCCCGGAAGTCGCCAGGATCGCCCTCATCGGCGGACTCCTGGTCTTCCTCGCGGCACCCGCGCTGTTGCTGGCGACCGGGAACGACACGATCCAGCCGTCCGCGGACTCGGACAAACGGCTTTCCCTTTGGGGCGCGGTGATTCCCGCCCTGGTGGGGATCCTGCTGGTCCGCGCGATCCCGCTCCGCGCACCGTCGTTACCCGCCGAGGTGGACGACCGCCGCGCCCTGCGCCGTCAAGCAGGCGCCTTGGCGCTCATCGCCTTTGTGTGGCCGCCGGCGTTGTTCCTCGTGTCGATGGCGGGACAGCAGGCGCTCGTCCGCGACATCTGGGGGCTCGCCAAACCGCTCGTGTTCCTGGTGCTGCCGCTGATTCTCCTGCGAACCCTGCGCCCGCAAGGGAAACCGGATCCGTTCCGGCTCACGTGGCGGCCCCGGCAGACGTGGCGATGGCTCGCGCCGATTCCCGCGGTACTCGTGTTCGGCTGGCTCTACGTCCTCGGCCCGCTCGCGCCGCCGCTGCCGACCGCGGAGGACTACCCGGATCCGGTGTACCTGGCGGTGGGCGCGACGCTGACCTTCTTCACCGCGAACGTACTCGAAGAGGTCTTCTTCCGCGGCATGCTGCAGACCCGGCTGGAGGCGCTTTTCGGGCGGTGGCCGGGAATCCTGCTGACGTCACTGCTGTTCGCGTGGCTGCACCTGCCGACGCACGGGCAGGGATCGCTACCGCTCACCCTGGGCGCGATCGTGGCCTTCCAAGGATTCTTCGGCCTGTTCACCGGCTACCTGTGGTCGCGCTACCGCAACCTGTGGGCACCGATCGCCGCGCACACCGCGATGAACACGGTGCCCCTGCTGCTGATGTGACGCTTCCCGAGTCCGTGAAGGCCTCCTTGAGGGACTCTGGGTCCCTCAAGGAGGCCTTCACGGACAGTCGAAGTCAGGCGCCGATGGTCGCCGCGTCGATGACGAACCGGTAGCGGACGTCGCTGTTCTCGACCCGGTCGTAGGCCACGTTCACCTGGTCGGCCGAAATCGTCTCGATCTCGGCGCCGATGCCGTGCTCGGCGCAGAAGTCGAGCATCTCCTGGGTCTCGGCGATGCCGCCGATCATCGAACCGGCGAGCACCTTGTTGCCACCGAGCAGCGAGAAGGCGTTGTAGGACAGCGGTTCGCCGGGCGCGCCGACGTTGACCATGGCTCCGCCGACCCGCAGCATGCCGAGATAGGAGTCGACGGGCAACGTCGCCGAAACGGTGTTGAGGATCAGGTCGAAGCGGCCGCGCAGCGTCTGGAAGGTCGACGCGTCACCGGTCGCGAAGTAGTCCTTCGCGCCCAGCTTCAGGCCGTCTTCCTGCTTCTTCAGGCTCTGGCTGAGCACGGTGACGTCGGCGCCCATGGCGACCGCGATCTTGACCGCCATGTGGCCGAGCCCGCCGAGGCCGACGACGGCGACCTTCTTGCCCGGTCCGGCGCCCCAGCGGTTCAGCGGGGAGTAGGTGGTGATGCCCGCGCACAGCAGCGGGGCGGCGACGTCGAGGCCGATCCCTTCCGGGATCCGGCAGACGAAGCCGTCCTTCACGACGATCTGGCGGCTGTAACCGCCGTAGGTGTTCTCGCCGTCGAAGCCGACTCCGTTGTACGTCTGGATGTTGCCCTTGAGGCAGAACTGCTCGGTGCCCGCGAGGCAGTACTCGCACTCGCCACAGGAGTCCACCATGCAGCCGACCCCGACGCGGTCCCCGACCTGGTACTTCGTGACGTCGGAGCCGACCGCGGCGACGACGCCGGCGATCTCGTGGCCGGGCACCATCGGGAAGATCGCGCTGCCCCAGTCCTCCTTCACCTGATGGATGTCGCTGTGGCAGATCCCCGCGTACGCGATGTCGATCAGCACGTCGTCCGGACGCAGGTCGCGACGCTCGATGGTCGTCGGCGACAGTGCGGCGCCCGGGGACGGCGCGGCGATGGCGTGCGTGGTCGTCGTCATGAAACCCTCCGAGAAACAGTGAGACCATGTAAGAGGTCACTTACAACTAGCGTAAGAGGGCTCTTACATATTCCGCGACCGGGACGGTGTGATCCACGACATGGGCGGCAAGTACCATCACGGCGACCTTCGCGCCGAACTCGTGCGGGTCTCGCTCGACTTGATCGCCGAACAGGGACTGGGAGCGTTCTCCGTCGCCGAGGTCGCCAGGCGCGCGAAGGTCAGCCCCGGCGCGCCGTATCGGCATTTCCCGGCCAAGGAAAGCCTGATGGCCGCGATCGCGACGAGCGTCGCCTGCCAACTGGCCGACAGGGTGCACGACGCCGTCGAAGCCGAGAGCGAGCCCGTCGCCGCGCTCGCCGCGGCCGCCGGCGCGTACACGGAGTACCTGATCGAACGCCGGGCCGGGATGAACGTCATCTACGCCGACGGATTGCAAGGCCCGGAGCACTCGGACCTGCACGAGCAGACCCGCCGCCTGACCGACCAGTTCGTCATGCTCTGCCTCACCGTCGCCGATCGGCCACAGGACGGGCTGGAACTGATGGAGCAGTTGTTCACCCAGGCACACGGTTACGGCACGTTCTACCTCGACGGGGTCTTCACGAAACAGGGCTATTCCACGGAAGTCGTCGTCCGGAAGTCGGTCGAGGCGGCCCGCGCCGCCATCGAGGGCCGCGCGAAAATGTGACGTGATTCACGTCTGATTTGTCCGATTACCGGGGCTCCCCGCGCCGACAGGATGCGAAGCGCAATCCTTTCGACAACGAGGAGAAACGCGTGAGCATCGGGCAAGACGTCGGATCCTGGCGGGAACTGGGCCGTCATACGAGCACTTCGGTGGTACTGGCGGGTGGTGTGCTCGTCGGCGCGATCACCATCTATGTGGCGGCGAGCCTGCTGCCGACGGCGATCCAGGACATCGGCGGACGACCGTTGTACGCCTGGACCATGACGGCGTTCCTGGTCGCACAGGTCGTCGCGACCATGTCGGTGGGTCAAGCCCTTTTCCGCTTCGGCGGCAAGGGTTCCTACTTGATCGGCTTCGGCGTCTTCGCCGCGGGCTCGGTGTTGTGCGCGGTGAGCCCGTCGATGCCGGTCCTCCTCGTCGGCCGTGGGACACAAGGGCTCGGCGCCGGTCTGCTGACCGGACTGGGTTTCGCCCTGATCCATTCGGCGCTGCCGCCCCGGCTCTGGAGCCGGGGAAGCGCCCTGATCTCCGCGATGTTCGGGGTCGGCAACTTCGCGGGCCCGGCGCTCGGCGGATTCTCGGCACAGTTCGGCTCGTGGCGGTCCGCGTTCGTGGTACTGGCGGTGATGGCGGCCGCGCTGGCGGTCTTCGTGCCGCGGGCGCTCCCCCGCGGTGAACGTCCGGCGCAGGCGCCGCCGGTTCCGGTCGTGTCGCTGTCGTTGATCGTCGGCGCGACCGGAGCGGTGAGCATGGCCGGGATCCTGTCCGGCACGCTCGCGATGGCGGCCTTCATCGCGCTGGGTCTCGTTCTCGTGGCGGCGTTCCTGGTGACGGAGAAGCGCGCGGTGGCGAGCGTGCTGCCCGATTCGGTGTACCGGCGGGGTTCGCGGCTGCGGTGGATCTACCTGACCATCATGGTGCTGGCGTCCGGTGTCTCGGTGGAGACGTTCTTGCCGCTCTTCGGCCAGCGACTGGGCGGACTTCCGCCCGCGGCCGCGGGGTTCTTCGCCGCCGCGCTGTCCTTGGGCTGGTCGGTGAGCCAGCTCGTCAGCGCTTCGGCCCGTGAGACTCGGCGGCTCGTGCTCGCCGGACCGGCCTGTCTCGCCGCCGGGTTCGCCGTGCTGGGTCTGCTGCAGACAGAACAGCCGTCGCTGCCCGTCGTTCTCGCATGGCTGCCGGTGCTCTTCTTCGGTGGCATGGGAATCGGCATCGCGATGCCCCATCTGTCCGTCGCCGCGATGACCTCCGCGCCGGACGGCGAGGGCGGGAAAGCCGCCGCCGGGATCGCCACGATCCTGACGATGTCGACCGCGTTCGGCGCGGCGGTCGCCGGCCTGCTGGTCAACCTCGGCGGCCCTTCGGTGCTCACGTCGGCGAGGTGGCTGTTGTTCGGCTTCGCCGCTGTCTCCGCTCTCGGCCTGCTCACCGCACGCCGCGCGGTCTGACTCAGCTCCGGGAGCGCTTCCCGCGCACGCGTGGAAGTGCTTCCGGGCAGCCGCCGTCGCAGCGGATATGTGCCCAGACGATCTTCCCGCCGCGGACCGGCTCACGCCGGACGCCCCATTGCACCGCCACCCCGTCGACGACGAGCAGCCCTCGCCCGCGGGGATCCTCGATCTGCGAACAACGCGCCCGGGGTTGTTCGACGCTGACGTCCGCGACCTCGATGCGGACGGCGCACGGGGTCACGCCGCGCCACAGCTGGATGTGGCGTGCGCCACCTCCGTGCACGTAGGCGTTGGCGACGAGTTCGGTCGCCGCCAGCAGGACGTCGTCACGATGCCCCTCGCCGAGATCGGAAAGGCATCTGACGACCCAGGCTCGCATGTCGGGCAAGGCCCGAGGCGTGGTGGCTCGCAGGTCGAGCACCCAGGTCCCCGGCACCGGATGCTCCGCGACGCTGATCATGGAGCCACCCCTCCCATTGCACGCGGCCTCCCTGCTGAAGTCGCACAATCGGGTTACCCAAAATGGGCGAGGATCAACCCGTGTCGAGGATCATCGGGCCGCGATACCCTCCAGCACCGTTGTGACCACCGCATCCGTACCCGGCGTGGCGGTCACTTTCGGCCCGTGCGGAAGCAGGCTCGCGAGCACTGTTTCGTGGCAGACCCCGACCAGCATCGCCGCCGCCGCTTCGACATCGCCGTCCAGCCTGCCGAGTTCCTTTTCCGCGCACAGGTATTCCGCGAGGCGGTCCCGCCAGGTCTCCGCGCCCTCGCCCAGTTCTCCGTACCGCGCGAGCACGGCGGGGCGGGCGAGCAGCCCGGCGAACGCGGGCAGGATCTCCTTGTGCAAAGCCAAACCGTAGGAGAGCTGGGCCCGGAGATTGGCCTCGACCGTACCCGAATCCGGCGCGGGCAGCTCGCCGAGCCCGGCTTCGACCCTCCGCACGTGTTCGGCCAACGCGTTGGCCAGCAACTCTTCCTTGTCGGAGAAATGGTTGTACAGCACGCCGTCGGCGACGCCTGCCGCACGCGCGATGGCGCGGACCGTGAGTTCCGCGGTGCCGTTGGCGGAAATCAGGGTCGCGGCCGTGGCGATCAGGTGCTCGCGCAGGCTCCGGCCGTCTTCGGTGTGGCGCAGGGCCGCCGCTTTCCTCGGTGACATCGGGGCTCAGCCGCGCGCGGAAGCCGTGACCAGCCACGCCGCGCCGCGCAGCCGGACACCGTCCGGTCCGTCGAAAGACCGGAGCGCGGCCGAAAGAGCTTCCCGCGCACCGGCCGCGGCGTCGGCTCCGGCCTGGTCGAGGTGATACTTGACCGGCCCCCAGCCCGCCATGAAACCGGCCGCGTCCGGCACGTCGCTCCCCCAGACCTGATCGGCCTCGACACGCGTGCAGGCGACGTCGAAGAATCCGGCGTCGCTCAGCACCGAACGGACCCGCGCCGGATCGGCGAACGACGTCGGGCCGGTTCCGTCTTCGCCGGTCGGGGTCGGCAGAAACGGTGCCAGCGAGGCGAAAACGGCACCCAGATCGGTTCCGGCGAGTTCGGTCATGCACAGGAACGCGAGCCTGCCGCCAGGTCGCAGCGCGCGGCGCACGTTGGTGAAGGCGGCGACCGGATCGGCGAAGAACATCACCGCGAACCGGCTGAGCGCGACGTCGAAAACGTCTTCACCGAACGGGAAGACCTGGACGTCACCCTGGTCGAACACGACGTTCGCGACACCTTCTGCCTCCGCGCGGGCCCGCGCCGTGGCGAGCATCGGCGCGGACAGATCGATCCCGGTCGCGCCGCCGAGCGCGGCACGGACGGCGGCGAACCGGGTGACCTGCCCGTTGCCGCAGCCGATGTCGAGCACCCGGTCACGTTCGCCGATCCCGGCCGCGTCGAACAGGAATTCGTTGAACCCGCTGTTCACCGCGTCGTAGCGCTCGTCGTGCTCGGCCCAGTGCCGTCCCTCGTAGCCGTTCCACGCTTCCGCCTGAGCGGTGTTGACGATGCCGGACATCCCAGAACCTCCTCCGTCATGAACACGTGTTCATGAACATGTGTTCATAGTGGAGGAGGCCGGTCAGGGCGTCAAGCGGTGACGGTGAACTCGGCGGTGCGGACCTTGTCCCCGTGCTGGAAGTCGAGGAAGAGCCGGTAAGTGCCACCGGTCGGGACTCCCGCGAAGAACGTGACCGTGGGCCCGGCCGCGGTGTGACCGTCACCGGGTTCGCCGTCCGGGTGGACGTGCAGGTACGCGAGGTCGCCGCCGCGCAGGGCGACCAAATGCCCGTAAGCACCCAGATACGGCTGCAGATCGGTGACTTCACGGCCGTTCTCGGTGACGGTGAGCGTCACCTTCGACGGCTTGCCCGGCGTGAGTTCGCCGTCGAGTTCGACCCGGTATCCGTCGACCTCCGCGACCCGCGAAGGCGCGTACTCGACGGGACGGAAGTCCCCGGCGGCGAAGAGGTCGACACCCAAGGTCGTCGCGACTCCACCATTGGGCTTGAAGTCGGCGAAGACGCGATAGACCCCCGCCTCATCGACGGTCAGCGGCACGGTCCACGTGCCGTCCTCGTCCAGTTCCGGGTGGATGTGCTGGAAGCCCGCGGTGTCGCGGCGGACGACGATGAGATGCATGCGCTTCTCGTGTTCGACGTCGTAGGCCGTCACCGGCGCCCCGTCGGGACCGAGGACGCGGAAGGTGAAGGGCCGGGTCATTCCCGGAACGAGCGTCGTGGTGGTGGGCGCGAAGGTGTAGCCGCCCTTCGTCGACGCGAGCCCGGCGGGTTCGTGGTCGTGCGTGCCGTGGGCGTCATGCGTGTTCATCGTGCGCGTCCTTGGTGCGGGTGCCACCCGCGATCGTGGAGCAGGCTCGGGTGCCGCTCTCACCATCACCTTACATACCCCCTATGGGTATATGCGAGCGACGCTGGTCACACCGGGGCGCGAGCCGGCCGGCGCTGGAGCGTGTCGCCGGACGGTCGTGAACGCGTGCGCCTGAACGCCATGATTTCGGCCGTGGGGCGACGGTGTCTCGACCATGGGTGTCAGCGACGGCACCGGCACACCGAAGGCCCCCTTCTTCGCTACCGCACCCCGCCCCCGACGTTGCGAAAGCCACTTTCGCAACCTTCAACGTTGCCAAAGTGGCTTTCGCAACCCGCCACCTTTGCCATACCCCTCGATAAACCGAATCGCCGCTCACGACCCGCGTGCCTCCGCCGTCACATCGGCCACTATCCATAAAGGACAAACGGGCCGGGCGTCGTCACCGACAAGAAACCGCAGGTCGTGAGGTTGAGCAACTTGAGATGATCGACTCACGGCCCCTCGCCACTCAAGACCACCGCGAGTGAGCGCGTTTCATCGGGATTTCATGGCTCCGCCCTACGGTTCCGGGCACGGATCCGCGCTCGCGGGCCGGTTGTCCACGAGGAGACGTGCATGAGCCCGGCGAGCCGGACCCCGTACAACATGGTGCTGCCCCGGGAAGACGCGCCGAGTCCCGGGGAGCGGGACGGGGTCGTCGGACCCGGCTGGAGCTGGGCGGCGTTCTCCATGCCGTGGGCCGACGGCCGTCCGTCGCCGAAGTACCGGTGGACGTTGTTCGAAACCGCCGCCCACGCCGTCGAGGACCTCCGCCGCTGCCTCGACGACGGCAACGTCGGCAGGCGCGGTGCCCTTTGCTCGTCCGTGCTCCGGAAACGCGGGGCACCGCGGGAACTGGTGCTGTGCGACGCCGCCGACTGGGCCTGCGTCGTCCACGAGGTCCGCGCCGGGGTGCATCTGACCGACGCCGCCGACGCCTACTTCGCGCGCTGGCGGACGAGCATGGCGGGGCACCGCTTCACGATCATCAACGCCGGCGTACCGACTGTCTGGTGAGGTCCAGACCTTCCAGCGCGAGGGAACGTTGCAGGGAATCGCCGTCGGATCCGATGGTGGTGAGCACCCACTCGAAATGCTCCCTCGCCGCCACGGGATCGCCCGCGGCGAGATGGGTGCGGCCGAGCCGGTTGCGGATCTCGGACTCCATCCCGGCGATGGTCTCCTCGGTGACCGCGGTCAGCGCCCGCCGCTGGAGCTCGAACGCCGCGTCGAGGTTCCCCAGCTCCAGCTCCGCGGCACCCAGGCGGGCGAGGGCGGTCGCGGTCAGCAGGCCGTCCGTGGTCTCCTCGGCGAGTTCGACGGACCTCCGGAAGTCCAGCGCGGCTTCGGCGAACCTGCCGATTTCGAGCTGGACGGTGCCGATATGGCACAGCACCCTCGCCAGCATCCCCGCGCTGCCGATCTCCTCGCTCAGCTCACGGGCACGGTTGAGGTGGTCGAGTGCTTCTTCGTGCTCGCCCTGCAGATAGGCGAGATAGCCGAGCGCGGACAGCGATCGTTCGGCGAGCCAGCTGTCCCCGACCTCGTCGGCCAAGACCATCACCCGCCGCGTGCCGGGGATGGCGAGATCGTGCCTGCCGGCGATCAGATCCGCCATGGCAAGCCCGCCCAGCGCACGGGCCTCCACCCCGCGGTCGCCCGAGGCCTGGCCCGCCCGCAGCGCGTCGTCAAAACAGCCGCGCGCCCGGTCCAGCTGCCCCTGCGCGGCGTAGGCGTAGCCGAGGCAGAACCGCAGCGACGACACCAGCCGTTCGTCTTCGGCCTGTTCCGCGAGTGGCAGCGCGACCTGCAGTGCCGTCCGGCATTCGTGGTACCGCTGCTGGCGCGCGAGATAGTCGACCAGCCCTTCGGCGATCGAGCACGCGAGGCCGTCCAGTCCCGCCTCCGCCGCTTGGGTGACCACCTCCGGCAGATCGCCGACGGCGTCGAGCCAGGCGGAAGCGTCCCGTTGCCCGGTGAACGCTCCGCCGGACTCCAGCGGGAACCGCGCGACGCCCCATTCGCTCGCCCGGCGAGCGGCGCTGAGGTACAGCCCGTACACCCGTTTTCGCGCCGCTTCGGCGACGTCCTCCGGCATCTCGCCGGCGAGCCGCCGAGCGTAGACCGCCACCAGGTCATGCAGCCGGTAGCGACCGCTCGCCGGTTCCTGCACGAGGCTGGCGTCGACGAGGCTTTCCAGCTGCCGCTCGGCTTCGGCGGGCGAGGAGCCCAGCAGGGCGGCGACCGAAAGCCGGTCGAATTCGGCGGTCGGTGACAGGCCGAGCACCGTGAACGCGTTCTGTTCGGCAGGCCGAAGCTGCTCGTAGGACAGGCGCAGTGCCACCTCGACGCTGCGGTCCTCGGCGGTCAGCTCCCCGAGCCTGCGCTCGTCGTCCGACATCCGGTCCACCAGGTCCTTGAATGTCCACATCGGACGGTTCTGCAACCGGGCACCCGCGATCCGCAGCGCGAGCGGCAGCCGCCCGCACAGTCCGGCGAGCGCGCGCACGGCGAACCGTTCGCCCTCGGCCCTCGGCGCCCCCACGATCCGCCCGAGCAGCTTCTCCGCCGCTTCGAGGCCCAGCGCGCCAAGGGAAACCCGCCGGTCGGCGTCCAAACCGGACAGACGACGCCTGCTGGTCACCAGCACGCGGCTGCCCGGCCCGGACGGCAGCAGCGGGCGCACCTGCCCGGCGGATTCGGCGTTGTCGAGCACCAGCAGCAACCTCAGCTGCGAGGTCGCCGCCCGCCACGACGCGGCCAGTTCGTCGAGATCGTCCGGCATGGCGCCGTCTTCGACACCGACCGCGCGCAGCAGCCGCCGCAGCGCGCGCTCCGGCTTCACCGGCTCACGGCCTTCGGTGTAGCCGTGGAGATCCACGAACAAGGCACCGTCCGGATAGGACTCGCGAAGCCGGTGTGCCGCGCGCACCGCGAGCGTGGTCTTCCCCGCGCCGGGAACGCCGTCGACGGCGTCGACCGAGACCGACTCCGGATCGCCGTCCTCGACGAGCAGCGCGAGTTCCCGGTCCCTGCCGACGAGTTCGCCGTTGGTGGCGGGCAGTTCATTGCGGATCCGGCGGGACGGTTCGCGGCGCGGGGCGACCCCGAGCAGCGTCTCGTCCCCGCGCAGCACCGCTTCCTGCACCTGCCGCAGTTCCTCACCCGGCTCGACGCCGAGCTGCTCGATCAGCCGCTCGCGGACGTCGGTGAACACCTCCAGCGCCTCCGCCTGCCGCCCGCCGCCGTAGAGCGCCCGCATCAACAACGCGGCCAGCGGCTCGCTCGGCGGATCGGCCGACACCAGCGCCGACAGCTCGCCGATCACCTCGTCGAACCGCCCGAGTTTCAGCTGGGCCCGCAGTTTCCGGCGCAGCAGCAGAAGCCTGCGTTCCTCCAGCCGTCGCCGCTCGCCCTGGACGAACGCGCCCGGCAACCCCGTCAGCGGCTCGCCGTGGAACAGCCGGAGCGCGTCGGCGAAGGTGTCCACCGCGGTGACAAGGTCACCCGTCTCCTCGGCGGTGGCAGCCACGACGGCGATCTCCTCCAACCGCACCACGTCGAGGCGCACCCCGCCGCTGGCGAACCGGTAACCACCGCGATCGGACACGATCACCGAGTCCCGCGGCTTCTGCCCGGAAGTGTCCAGGCATTGCCGCAGCCGCCGGACGTACACCGGCAGCACGTTGGACTCCGGCGGCTTTTCCCAGAGCCCGTCGGTGAGTTCGTAGTGGCTGACGGTCACGTCCGGGCGCAGCAGCAGCGCGGCCAGCACGGCCTGCTGCCGGACCGGCCCCAGGTCCAGCCGGGTCTCCCCGTGCCAGGCCCGCAACGGGCCGAGTAGTTCGAAGCGAAGTCGCGAGTCCGGCATGATCCCCCCATCGTTGCGCATCAGCCCGGCACCACGATCCCGTGGTCGAACGCGTAGACGATCGCCGCCGCCCGGTCACGCAGCTGGAGTTTGGTGAAGATCCGGCCGATATGGCTTTTCACGGTCACCTCCGAGATGACGAGTGCCGCGGCGATCTCCGCGTTGGTCAGCCCGCGGCCGATCGCCCGGAGCACGTCCTGCTCCCTCGGGGTCAGCAGTTCCGGCGACCGGCCACCGCTGCCGTTCCCGGCGGCCTGCCGGTACGCGGCGAGCACCCGGCCGGTGACCCCGGGGTCGAGCCACGCGTCACCCGCGGCGACCGCCCGCACGGCCCGGATCAGGTCTTCGGCAGGGGAATCCTTGAGGACGTAACCGGCGGCGCCCGCCCGCAGCGCGTCGGCCAGGAGGTTGTCGTCGTCGAACGTGGTCAGCGCGAGCACGGGCGGATGGCCACCGGACCGCCGCAGTCTGCTGGTCGCCTCGACGCCGCCGACGTTCTTCATCCGCAGGTCCATCACGATGACGTCGACCTCGTGCGCGGCCAGCGCCGACGGCACTTCCGAACCGTCGCCGCATTCCCCCGCGATGACGAAGCCGTCGCGACGCCGCAGGATGCGCCGCAGCCCGGACCGGACCAGCTCCTGGTCGTCGACCAGCAGCACCTGGATCTCGGCGGCGGTCACGCTTTGGCTCCCGGCACGGTGACCTGCACGATCCACTGCCTGCCACTGGGCCCGGCGCTGAGATCGGCGCCGAGCTGGGCCGCGCGGACGGCCATCCCCGCCAGTCCCGAACCGTCCTCTACCGAGCGCCGGACGGGCGAAGGGAGTGTGTTGCTGACGATGAGCTTCACGCCGGACCGACCTGCGTTCAGCCGGACCTCCGCGGTCGCGCCGGGGGCGTGCTTGACGACGTTGACCAGTGATTCCTGCACGATCCGGTAGAGGCCCAATCCTTCCGAGGCGCCTACCCGGCCGAGGTCGCCTTCCTGTGTATAGCGCACCGCCAGTCCGGCGCTGCGGGTGCGTTCCACCAGCGTCGCGATGTCCTCCACACCCGGCAGCGGGGCACTGCCCGACGGGGAGTCGGCGAGCAGGCCGACCGTGCGGCGGATGTCGGCCATCGCGGCGCGTCCCACCTGCTCGGCTTCGGTCAGAGCTTCGATCGCCTCGTCGACGTCGCGGTCCTGCTGCAACGCGTGGCGGGCACCGGTCAGATGCAGCAGGGTGATGCTGAGCGAATGGCCGACGACGTCGTGCACCTCACGCGCGATGCGCTGGCGTTCGGCGAGCAGGGCCTTGTCGCGGGAGGCGTCACGGTTGTCGCGTTCGGCGTCCAGCACCCTGGTGTACCAGCGGACCATGAGCCCGCCGCTGAGGCCGAGCAGGATCGCGACCATGTACACCGGCCCGCCGATCAGCCCGCCCCAGATCCCGGCCACGACCAGTACCGCCTCGCCCGCGACGGTGACGAGGGCGATCCCCCACGTCGTGCGCAGGACACTGCCCGCTTCGGTGGCCGCGACCAGCAGCAGGAGCGGCGCGAAATCCGGGAGCGCCGGCTCGATGAGGAGGACCGCGGCCGCGGCGATCAGCGCCGCCACCCGCGCCCACGGCACGACCCAGCCTGTGACGGCCCAGGCCAGCGGCGTGGCGAGCACGAGCAGCCCGCCCAGCGCGACCGGCTGCGGCGGCACCAACGCGTCCCGCTGCACCACGGCGACCACGGCGAACACCACGCTCAGCAGGGTGGAGGTCGCCGGAACCCACCACGGCAGGCTCAAGCCGGCTCGGGTGAGGCTGGCCTGCACCCGTGCCCGGAACCGGTCCCGCAAGATCTCCAGCACGCCATCAGCCTAGGAAGCGCCGGGAAGCGAGTCATCGTGCGGCGGGCGGCACCCGTCTCCGCCCACGGTAGGAGGCCGGCGAGCACGGTGGGATGAAATCCGGATGAAACCCGGGTCGGTCATTCCTGGCTGAGCGCGACCCAGTTCAGTTTCTCCTGTTCTCGTTTCGGCAGGCCCGCGACGACGAGGTCGTAGGAGTCCTCGATCATCTCCCGGACGAAGTCGTCGGTCAGCGAACCGTCCAGCTCGACGGTGTTCCAGTGTCGTTTGTTCAGGTGGTAGCCGGGGGTGATCGCCGGATGCTCGGCGCGCAACCGGACGGCGAGGTCGGGCTCGCATTTGAGACTGATCCGCAGCGGTTTCGCCTTGAGCGGGCCGAGCGCGAACACCTTGCCCGCGACCTTGTACACGTTGATGTCCTCGCCGAACGGGAACTCCTCCCGGGCGCCGGGGAGGCCGAGGCAGAGCTTCCGGAGAGCGGCTGGCTTCATGGCGTTCAGGCTAACCGCGACCACCGACAGAAACCTGTCCCGTCCGGGGCGTTGACCGGTTGTCGGTGATTCATTGACGATGGGTGGAGCCGACTGGGTGGAGGCGAAACCGATATGCGCGTGAAGCAGCTCGCCGTCGCGGGAATCCTGTTGCTGGGCGTGGTTCCGGGGGTTGCCGCGGCGGCTCCGCCGACGCCGGTGGAGAGCACCGCCACCAGCGGCTGGGTCGGCACCTGGGCGGCGGCGCCCGCGGCCGGGGTCGCCGGGACCGACAACGGCTACCCGAACTTCTCGATCCGCAACATCGTGCACACCAGCGCCGGCGGGCACGAGGTACGCGTCCGGCTGTCGAACGCCTTCGGCCGGACCCCGGTGCTGTTCGGGCGGGTGACCGTCGCGGTCGCCGCCGGCCCGGACACCCCGCAGGCCGTACCCGGCACGATGCGAACACTGACCTTCGGCGGAGATCGCGAGGTCACCGTGCCCCCGGGCGCCGACATCGTCAGCGACGGCGCGGCGCTGACCGTGCCGAGGGACGGCGACCTCTTGGTCACCACGTACACCCCGACGCCGTCGGGCCCGGTCACCTACCACCCGCTCGCGATACAGAACTCCTACTTCACCCGGAACGGCGACAAATCCGCCGACGAGTCGGCGGCCGCGTTCCCGGAGAAGACCGCGGTCTGGCATTACGTGTCCGGAGTGGACGTCCGGGGCCCGGGTTTGCGGGGCAGTGTGGTGGCGATCGGCGACTCGATCACCGACGGGGCGAACTCGACCTGGGGCGCGAACCTGCGCTGGCCCGATCAGCTCGCCGACAAGATCAGCACGCGGCTCGGCGTGCTCAACGCCGGGATCAGCGGGAACCGGCTGCTGCTCGACGGCGGCACCTACGGGGTCAACGCGCTGGCCAGGCTCGACAGGGACGTCCTGAACCAGTCGGGGGTGCGGACGGCGATCGTGTTCGAGGGCATCAACGACATCCAGCAGACCCCGCACCAGGCCGATCCGAACAAGATCATCTCGGCGCTGAAACAGATCGCGACGAGGGCGCACGACCGCGGCCTGCGGGTGCTGGGCGCGACGATCACGCCGTGGAAGGGCTGGGGTTCGTACACGCCCCAGCTCGAGGAGACCCGGCAGGCGGTCAACCGGTTCATCCGGACCAGCAGGCACTTCGACTCCTACATCGACTTCGACGCGGCGATCCGCGACCCCGCCGACCCGCAGCGGATGAAACCCGAGTACGACTCCGGCGATCACCTCCATCCCGGAGACAAGGGCTTCACCGCCATGGCGAACGCCGTCCCGCTGCCCGGACTCCGGCAGGAATAAGGGCTGCGCCAGGCGGTTCCGTGGGGCACGATGAACTGATGGCGATCAGGAATGACTAGCGACGACAGCGGTACCCGAGCGACGGCGCGGCTGGTCCGGTTCGCCGAACACGACGCGCGCGCCGAAACGCTCCGGGCACAGCTCGCGGATCTCCACGGAACGATCCGGCTGGCGAAACGGACGTCGAACCTGTTCCGGGCTCGGACGGCGACCAGTACGCCAGGGCTGGACGTCTCGGGCTTCACGCATGTCCTCGACGTCGATCCACTGGCACGCACGGCCGAAGTCGAAGGCATGGTCACCTACGAGCAGCTCGTGGACGCGACCCTGCCCCACGGGTTGATGCCGCTGGTCGTACCGCAGCTCAAGACGATCACACTCGGGGGCGCGGTCACCGGCCTCGGCATCGAGTCGTCCTCGTTCCGCAACGGCCTCGTGCACGAGTCGGTGCTGGAGATGGAGTTGCTCACCGGCGATGGGCGGATCGTCGTCGCGAACGCGGACAACGAGCACAGCGAACTGTTCCACGGCTTCCCGAACTCGTACGGGACGCTCGGCTACGCGCTGCGGCTGAAGATCGAACTGGAGCCGGTCAAACCGTACGTGCGGCTCGACCACGTCCGCTACGAGGACACGGACGAGTACTTCGCGGCACTCGGTGAAGCCTGCCGTAACGGGTCGGCCGATTTCGTGGACGGAACGGTCTTCGGACCGGGCGAGCAGTACCTGACGCTGGGCACGTTCACCACCACGGCGCCCGCGACCAGCGACTACACCTGGCTCGACATCTACTACAAGTCGATCCGCTCCCGCGAGACGGATCATCTGAGCGTCCGCGACTACCTGTGGCGCTGGGACACGGACTGGTTCTGGTGCTCGCGGGCGTTCGGCGTGCAGCACCGGCTCCCCCGGCTGCTGCTGGGCAGGCGGCTGCTGCGGTCTTCGGTCTACTGGAAGGCGGTGGCGCTCGACCGCCGGTTCGGGATCGCCGCGAAGCTGCTCAAGCTGCGCGGGCTTCCGCCGGAGGAGACGATCGTCCAGGACATCGAGGTTCCGCTGTCGCGTGCCGCGGAGTTCCTGGACTTCTTCCGCCGCGAGATCCCGATCAGCCCGGTGTGGATCTGCCCGCTGAAGCAGCGGCCGGGTGGCGTGAACTCGCCGCTGTACGAACTGGACCCCGAAACGCTGTACGTCAACTTCGGGTTCTGGTCCGCGGTCCCACTTGACCCTGGCGAGGAACCCGATACGCACAATCGGCTGATCGAGGCCGAAGTGACGCGACTCGGCGGGCGGAAGTCGCTGTATTCCGACAGTTTCTATACCGAAGACGAGTTCTGGCGGCTGTACAACGGCGACGCCTACCGGAAACTGAAGACGGCTTACGACCCCGACGGCCGCCTGCTCGACCTGTACGCGAAATGCGTGCGGCGGCGGTGACCCGGGCCGGGAAGAAGAGAGACGAACATGGCTGAGACGACGACCGTCGGCAAGATCTTCGAGCGGTTGCTCGGCCCGAGCGCCGAAGTGTCCATCACCGCCTACGACGGCAGCAAGAGCGGCCCGGCGGACGCACCGGTGTCGATCCAGGTGCGGTCGCCGCTGGCGTTGACGTACTTGATGTCTTCACCGGGAGACCTCGGTCTCGCGCGGGCTTACGTGGCAGGCGCGCTCGAGGTGGACGGTGACCTCTACACGGCGCTGCACGCCCTCGTGGCACAGGTCGATCAACTCAGCGCCGCGGACCGGTTGTGGCTGCTGCGCGAACTCGGGCCGAGGCACCTGCGCCGCGTCGCGCCACCCGCCGAGGAGCTGCCGAGCCGCGCCAAACGCGTCTTCGACGGCCTGCGGCACTCGAAAACGCGCGACAGCAACGCGATCTCGAATCACTACGACGTCTCGAACCGGTTCTACGAGCTGGTACTCGGCCCGTCGATGGCCTACACCTGCGCCGCGTATCCGTCCGCCGATTCCTCGCTGGAAGAGGCGCAGGCACATAAGTTCGACCTCGTGTGCCGGAAACTCGACCTCAAACCGGGGATGCGGCTGCTGGACGTCGGCTGCGGCTGGGGCGGCATGGTGGAGCACGCCGTCGAGCACTACGGCGTCGAAGCGCTCGGTGTCACCCTTTCGCGCGAACAGGCGCAGTGGGCACAAAAGGACATCGTGACCAAGGGCCTCGCGGACCGCGCCGAGGTGCGGCATCTCGACTACCGCGACGTCACCGAAACGGATTTCGACGCGGTGTCGTCGATCGGGCTCACCGAGCACATCGGCGCGCGCAACCTGCCGTCGTACTTCCGTTTCCTCGCCGGGAAACTGAAGACGCACGGGCGGCTGCTGAACCACTGCATCACCAACCCGGACACCTCCGTCCCGCACCGGTCACGCGGGTTCATCGACCGGTACGTCTTCCCCGACGGCGAACTGGAGTCCGTCGGCGAGATCGCCACCGCGATGCACGACAGCGGGCTCGAGGTGCGGCATTCGGAGAACCTCCGCGAGCACTACGCCACCACCCTCGGCGCGTGGTGCGCCAACCTCGACGCGAACTGGGACGCGGCCGTCGCCGAAGCGGGCGCCGGGCGGAGCCGCGTCTGGGCGCTGTACATGGCCGCGTGCCGCCTCGCCTTCGAGCGCCGGGAGATCGAACTGCACCAGGTGCTCGGGGTCAAGGTCGGTCCGGACGGGGACTCGGGCATGCCGCTGAGGCCGGACTGGGGCGTGTAGACCTCAGTGACGGAAGGCTTCGGCGAGCCACCACGAGCCGCCGTCGTCGGCGATCTTGGCGTCGATGACGAGCGGCGCGTCCCGTGACCCGCCGAGCCATTCCGTGACCGCGCCCAGGTCCTCGACCGAACGTACGGTGACGCCGTCACAGCCGAAGCCGCGGCCGATCGCCACGATGTCGGTGTCGGGGAACCGGACGGTGGTCATGTCCGCGTCGCCGAAGTGGTGGATCTCGGCGCCGTACGCGGCGTCGTTGTAGACGATGACCACGAGCGGAATCCGCAGCCGTACCGCGGTTTCCAGTTCGGAGATGGCCATGTGGAACCCGCCGTCGCCGACGCCGAGCACCGGTAGCCTGTCCGGCCGCGCCAGTGCCGCGCCGATCGCCGTCCCCATGCCCAGCCCGACGCATTGGAACGCCTGTGTGAAGCAGAAACCGTTCTCGTCGGGGACGGACAGATACGCGCTCGGGTAGCCCATGAAGTTGCCGGAGTCGATCGAGACCACGCGTTCGGCGGGCAGGATCTCGTCGAGACGACGGCTGAGCGTGCGCGGATCGATCCTCCCGTCGCCGGATAGGTCGTTATACGGCACGTCGTTCCACCGTGTGCTTTCGAGGGCTTCGCGGCTCGCTCGGTGTCCACGCCTTTTCAGCTCGGCGTGCACGTCCACGGCCGTGCTGGTGACGTCGCCGACGACGCCGAGGTCGATCGGCCGGTGGGCGCCGAGCGCGGCCTGCTCGACGTCGACCTGGACCAGGCGGGCCGCCGGACCGAGGAGCGTGCCGTGCCGGGTGGTCCACATGTTCAGCGCGCAACCCCAGCCGATCACGAGGTCGGCATTCCTGATGAGGTCCGCCGTTCGCGGCGACGAGAAGCCGCCCGAGATCCCCAGCGAGAAGGGATCGTCGTGGAAGAGGCCGTGCGCCACCGCCGATGTCGACAGCAACGCGCCGGAGGCCTC
The DNA here is from genome assembly GCF_003947325.1 of Amycolatopsis sp. WAC 01375. Classification (NCBI taxonomy): domain Bacteria; kingdom Bacillati; phylum Actinomycetota; class Actinomycetes; order Pseudonocardiales; family Pseudonocardiaceae; genus Amycolatopsis; species Amycolatopsis sp. WAC 01375. Next base: position 126,481 of record NZ_QHHW01000035.1, on the reverse strand, counting down.
CGCGAGTTCTTTCAGCGGCGCGGAACCGGCCCGGGCACCGCGACCGGCGACGAACACCGGCCGCCGTGCTTCGCCGAGGAGGTCCGCCAGTTTCGCGACCGCGTCGACGTTCGGCCGGATCGGCGCCGGGCCGGTGATTTTCGGAACCCGGGTCGATTCCGGAGCTTCCTGCGCTTGGACGTCGAGCGGCAGATTGAGCAGGACGGTCCGGCGTTGCTGCACCGCCGTCCGGTACGCGCGGACGGTGTCGGCGACCGCGGTCCCCGCGCCGTGGACGCGTTCCGGCACGGCACCGACGGCGGTTCCGAGCGCGTCCTGGTCGATCCGGAAGTTCGACAGCACCGACGACGCGGCGGTGTCGGCGGTCAGCACGATCATCGGGGTCCGGCTCTTGGCCGCCTCGGTGATCCCGGTCAGCGCGTTGGTCAACCCGACGCCCTGATGGAGACTCAGCGCCGACACACGGCCGCTCATCCGCGCGTACGCGTCGGCCATACTCGCCGCGCCACCCTCGTGCCGGGCGGCGACGAACGGCACCCCGCCCGCCCGCAAACCGTTGGTGGCCTCGAAGTTGCCACTGCCCACCACCCCGAACGCCGCACCCACGCCGAGTTCGGCGAGGGTGCGGCCGACCAGTTCCGCGACGTTCATGCCCGCTCGACCAGCGCGTAGACCCTGGCGGGGCTGCCGGAGCCGCCGACGATCGGAAGCGGGCTGACGATCAACAAAGATCCGGTGGGCGGCAGACTCGCCAGATTCTGCAACTGGGTCAAGCCATGCTTTCCCGCGCCCAGAAGGAGTTCGTGGCAAGGGAAGGCAGGTTCGATGGCCAGCGCCTGCCCCGCGTCCGTGCCCACGGTCTCCACCCCGAACCCGGTGATCGGCGCCTCCTCCGCGAGCCAGCGGGCACACTCCCCCGAGACACCCGGCGAATGCGGGCCGTTCTCGTCGTTGTTGAGGAAGGCCTCCTGATCATGCGAACGGGCGTCCCAGCCCGTGCGGTAGAGCAACCAGCCGCCGTCGGGAAGCGGACCGTTCACCCGCTCCCACTCACGGATGTCGTCGATGGACAGCAGGAAATCCGGATCCTCGGCCGCGCGAGCCGACGCGTCGAGCACCACCGCCGGCGCGACCAGCGTCCGCAAGGGAACCTGGGACACGTCGTGGCCGTCCTTTCCCGACAGCCAGTGAACGGGAACGTCGAGGTGGGTCCCGGTGTGCTCGCCGGTGTGGATGTTGTTCCAGTACCAGCGCGGCCCGCGTTCGTCGTACCGGCTGATCTCCTCCAGGCCGAACGGGATCGTGTTCGCGAACGGCTCCGGCAACTGGAGGATCGGCGTGCTCTCACTCAAGGGGGCGGTGAGGTCGACGACCTCGATCGTGCCCGTGGTGATCGCGGTGTTCAGCTGGGCCAACAACGACATGCGTGCCTCCCGGGAGTGACTGCGGCGTCTTCGACCACCTTAGGCGGATTTCGGGTTTGATGGCTGCCGGAGACGTCGCCGATACGCTGAGGAGGAGATCCACATGGCGAGGTTGAGGACTTCTCCGGATCTCATCCTGCGCGCGGTGACGGGTGACGGACGATTCCTCGGCACCATCGGCAAGTTCTTCGTGGACGGCGACGCCGAAATCGCCTACTGGATCGACCGTTCGGTTTGGGACCGGGGAATCGCCAGCCGAGCACTCGCGCTCTTTTTGGACATGGTCGAGGTCCGGCCTTTGTACGCCCGCGCCGCCAGCGACAATCTCGGGTCGCTTCGGGTCCTGCAGAAGGCAGGCTTCACGGTCATCGGCACCGAGAACGCCTACGCGTCCGCCAGGGGCACCGAGATCGAAGAAAACCGTTCCGCGCCTTGATGTCGGGTCGCTGTCCGGCTCATGACCTCGCGCTGTCAGTCTTTGCGGTTCCCTTACTTCTCGACAATATTCAGGTTTCGGCCATCACGAGAATTTGAGGCGAGTGGATTCACGAAGTCAGCGCACCACCTGATTCCAACGGGAGCTTGTTGAGACTTCGGCGAGTTCGAGCAAACCCGTGGACTCCCTGGATTAGCCACCAATTCTCCAGGGTTCAGCCATTGCGCCCAGGCGACTCACCGACCGTTTGACCTAAGTAGAGTAATTTTCATCTTCGCACACCTGTTCGATCACTGGTATTCTCGTGGGGTGTCCAGCCAACGAATCCTCGAACCGCCGCAGGAGCTGTGGCGTGCCGGTGCGCGCGAGCTCGCGCACGGCGTCGTGGAGCGGTTGTCGGTGGCACGTCAGGCGTTGGCTGAGGTCGGGCAGTACCTGGCGGAGATCGAGTCCCGCGGCCCGATGGAACTCTTCGGGCATGGTTCGACGGCGGGCTGGTTCGCCGAAACCGCCCGCATCACCCCGAACGAAGCCCGTGACACCGTGGCGCGGGCGTTGGCGGTGAACGAGAGCCGCAACCTCGACGGCTCCCCCGCACCGGCGTTCGCACCCATCGCCGGAGCCGCCGCCGCGGAAGGCGAGCTCGGGCACCAGCAACTCGACCCCATCCTGGCCGTACTGAAGAAAATCCCGGCAGAGGTGTCGGCCGAGGACCGGTCTGGTGCGGAACGGATCTTGGTGAACCTGGCCCGTCACGCCGGGCCCCAAGAGATCACCAACGTCGGCGCCGAACTCCTGGCGCATCTGGATCCCGACGGGAACGAGCCGAAAGACGACGACCTCGAACCACCCTCACGTGAGGTGTATCTGCGCAAGCGTGAGGATGGCTGGTGGCGGCTCAACGGCCTGCTGGATCCCGAATTCGGGGCCAGAATGAACGCCCTGTTCGACACCTGGGGACAGCGAAGACCCGTCGACCAGGACGGCAACCGCGACCCTCGCACCCCCGGCGAACGCCATGGTGACGCGCTCTTCGACGCGATCCACTACGCGATGACCAACGAGAAGGCGCCTACGTTGTCCGGGGACCGGACCACCGTCGTCGTCACCATCCCCCTGGACCCTGACATCCGGACTGGGATCCGCCTGCATCGACGAAGTTTCGCAGATCACCGCACGGCACGCCCGCATGCTCGCCTGCGACGCCAAGATCATCCCCGCCGTCCTCGGCTCCGAGAGCGAACCCCTCGACATCGGCCGCGCCACCCGGTCCGTCAGCCCCGCACAACGACGCGCCCTGAATTTCCGCGACCACGGCTGCGCCTTCCCCGGCTGCCACCGACAGCCCAAACACTGCGAAGCCCACCATATTTTGCCGTGGGGCCAACTCGGCGACACCGACCTCGACAACCTCTGCCTACTCTGCCGCTACCACCACATGGTCATCCACGGACAATCCGGCTGGAAAGTCCAGATCACCAACGGACGACCCGAATTCATCCCACCCCAATACCTCGACCCGCTACAAACCCCACGCCGCAACCACCGCTGAACCCGAGGAGCCCGCCGACCACCACCGGCGACGGGCCCTTCGGCATGCCCGGAGAACGACACCGACCACGCGAGGCATCAGCTAATCACTGTCCGGCCTCACTTCCAGGGAAACACCCCCACACACCCCGCGTGCCCTCGCTCAGTTGAACCACGTACCGAACATCGAACTCTCCGACCGCGTCGAGCCGTTGAAAACCCCTTGGACGCGTCGTCATGTGCGTTGTCGCGAGCCCATGATCCTCTTCTGACTTTCCTGCTGTATCGCCGGCGGCGGCCTATCGTGTCCGCTCATCCCGGGCGCGGAACTCGCCGAATCCTTGGTACTCCGTCAGCGACGGTGTCCGTGCTTGGCACCGGAAGTCATCGACCCAGAATCACCAAATCCAGCCCCTGCAACCGTTCCCGGTCCGCGATGACGTCGATCTCGCTGATCTTCCCGTCCACGAAAGCGAACGCGAGGACCACCGAAGGCCGTCCTTCGTCGGCCATCACGAGTCCGATGCCGCCGTTCACCAGCGCGAGCTGAGTGACGGCCGCCCGCACCGAAGCGGCCGCCGCACCACGGGCCACCGTGTCGACACCTCGCAGGAAGATCGGCGCGCGCGACGGGCCCGCGGCCTTGTCGGCGCGGAGGACGACGTCGGGGTGCAGGAGTTCGAGGAGCGCTTCGAAGTCTCCGCCGCGGGCCGCGGCCAGGTAGGCGTCGACGACTTGGCGGCGTCGCGCGACGTCCGGTTCCGTGGTGACGGAACGGCCTTGGACGCGGCGCCGGGCGCGGCTCGCGAGTTGCCGGGCGGCGGCCGGGGTGCGGTCGATCAGCGGGGCGATCTCGTCGAACGGTACGGCGAACATGTCGTGCAGGACGAACGCGAGCCGTTCGGCGGGGGCCAGCGTGTCCAGGACCACCAGCATCGCGAGTCCGACCGAGTCGGCCAGCACCGCGTCGGCGGCGGGATCGACCGAGGAGCCGATCGGCTCGGACGACTGGTCGTCGAGCGGTTCCTCCCGCCGGTGGTCGCGCGAGCGCAGCACGTTCAGGCATACCCGCGCCACCACCGTGGTCAGCCAGCCGCCGAGGTTCTCGATCTCACTCGCATCGGCGCGATCGAGCCGCAGCCACGTGTCCTGGACGGCGTCTTCGGCCTCGCTGACCGAACCCAGCATCCGGTACGCCACCGCCCGCAGCCTGGTCCGGTGCTCCTCGAAACGTTCAGTCAGCTGATCCACCGCTCACATTTAACAGCCTCCGAGATCGTCGGCGAACCGCACGCCCGACGACCGGTACGAGGCGGCCCGATCGGCGGCCGCCTGCGGCGTCAGGACCTCGTTCTTCGCGTAGTAGACCCAATCCACCTGCTCGAGGTAGGTGCTCGTGCCACCGTTGTGCCGCGTGAGGTCGATGAACCACTGGTTGAAATTCAGGGACATGTTCTGCCGCGGGTACACGTCGAACGGCCCGCCGCGGTCGTGGTCGGCCACCAGGACGCCGTCGATGTGGTACCGCACGTGGCCATCGGACACGGTCGCGGCGACGGAATGCCAGCCGTCGATGCTGCGGCGCTGGCTGTCGCTCTTGTTCTCGGCGTACCACGGGTCCGGCGTGTAGGTGTGCCAGCTGGTCTGGAAGTTGACCGGACCCGTCTCACCCCATCCGCCGTTGGGCAAGTACTCCGAGAAATCCAGCTCGCTGTAGATCGGGTCGTTGTCGTAGCGGAGCGGGCTGATCGTGAAGAACGTCTGGTTGATCCGGTCGCCGTCGGGGCCGGACACCGGCGCGTCGGAGAAGCGGATCCGCGCCGCGTAGGTCCCTTCGAAGAACCGGCGGTCCGGCTGCATGATCTCGGTCTGCGTCGTGCCCGCGGGCGTGCCGTCGGTGGCGGAGGCGAGTTGCAGCACCTTGTCGCCGCCGGACGTCGGGAACGTGATGCCCTCCGGAGCCCAGCGCGCGCCGCCGACGCCAGGGCCGCCGGCGCCGGAACGCACCTGCCAGCCGTGCTGGGACAAGAGTCCGTCGGTGTGCGAGGTGTAGTGGAAATCGTCGAACAGCTGCCCGCAGGCGGGCGCTCCGGTCGCGGTACCCGGCGCGAGTCCCAGTGCGGCGACCGACAACGCGGCGACGGCGGCGGAACGGAACTTCCCTCGGTTCGGCATCCTTGTCCCCTTTACCACTGGTCAGTTTCCACCACCGTCGCCCGATGAAGTGGTAAAGTCAATAGGTCTAGACAACTTGTCCACCAGCCAATTCGAGATGACCACTGGGTAGGCTGTGGTCATGCGGCGAACAGAGGTCAAGGATCGGCTCCGCCTGCTCATCGAGCGGCGGCAGCCGGGCGAGGTCCTGCCTTCGGAACGCGCGCTGAGCACCGAAATCGGCGTCTCGCGCCCCACCCTGCGGGCCGCGATCGACGAATTGGAACGCGACGGTCTCGTGGTCCGCGAACACGGCCGCGGCACGTTCACCGCACCGCGCAAGATCTCCCAGGATCTCGTGCCCGCCACCGGCGGCGAGCAGTTCGCCCCGCCCGCCGAGGGCCACTGGACCAGCCGGGTGATCGACTTCTCCACCATCCCGGCGGGCGCCCGGCTCGGCAAACGACTCGAGGTCTCCCCAGCCCGGCAGCTGGTGGCCGTCACCCGCGTCCGCGTCGTCGAAGAGGCGCCGATGGCGATCGAACGGATCCTGGTCCCGCGGGATCTCGTGCCGGACATCACGGCCGCGGGCTTCGAGTCCGGCTCGTTCTACGAACTGCTCCGCACGCGGTACGAGGTCGTCCCCGCGACGGCCGTGCAGATCATCGAGCCGACCGTCACCGACGCCGACGAATCCGGCCTGCTCGGCGTCCCGCAGCACTCCCCGGCGCTGCTGTTCGAGCGCACCACCCGCGACGAGAGCGGCCGCGTGATCGAGTACACCCGCTCGATCTACCGCGGCGACCGCTACCGGATCACCTCGCATCTGACGTTCGACCACACCTCCGGCTGACTCCGGCGCGCCGGGGCCGTCCGGCCGCGAGTCCGTGCGAGACTCCCGGGCGATGTACACCCCGTCCGATCTCGCCGACCTGCTCGAATGCGAGCACCGCAGCCTCCTGAACCAGGCACTGGCCGCCGGCCTCCCGGGAGCGCCGCGACCGGGCTCCGGGCCGGATCAGCTGGCGGTCACGCACGGGCGCGCGCACGAGGCCGCGACGCTGGACAAGCTGCGCGGCGAGCGCAGCGCCGTCGTCGAGATCGACGAACGAGACCCTGTCGTCGCCGCGAAAGCCACCGAAGAGGCACTTCGGGCGGGCGCGCCGGTGATCTACCAGGCGGTCTTCCACGACGGCGAGTTCTCCGGCCGCGCCGACTTCCTGATGAGGGACGACGAAGGCCGCTACGAGGTCTACGACACGAAGCTGGCCAGGCACGCGAAGCCCGCTGCTGTGGTCCAGCTGACCGCGTACGCCGACGCCCTTCGCCGCGCAGGCTGGCCCGCAGGTCCGCGAATGCACCTGCTGCTCGGTGATCACAGCACCCGCTCGTTCCGCGTCGACGACTTTCTCCCGCTGGTGGACCGGCTCCGAGCCCGGTTACGGAACCGGCCGCCGACCCTGCCGGTCCCGTTGTGGGCCGACGAACGGCCCGCCTGCGGTGGCTGCTCCTACGCCGCCCATTGCGCGAGCGCCCGCGAAGCCGATCGAGACCTTTCGCTGGTCGCGGGGATGCGCGGTGACCAGCGGCGGAAGCTCGTCGCCGCGGGTCTCGGCACCATCGACGCACTCGCGACCGCCACGCCGGAGGATCGGCCGCGCGACATCTCGACGACGTCGTTCACCACGCTGCGCGCCCAGGCCGCGATCCAGGTCCGGCAGGACGCCACCGGGCAGATCGCCTACGAGATCATCGATCCGGACGCGCTGGCCACCCTGCCGCCGCCCGCGCCCGGTGACGTCTTCTTCGACATGGAAGGCGATCCCTACGCCCTGGCCGGCGAAGGGCTCGAGTACCTCTTCGGCGCGGTGACCGCGGACGACGACACGAAGTTCACGCCGTTCTGGGCGCACAACCGGGCGCAGGAGAAGCGGGCCTTCGAGGAGTTCGTCGACTTCGCCACGGCGCGGCTCGCGGAACATCCCGGTTCGCACGTCTACCACTACGCGCCGTACGAGGTCACCGCGATCAAACGGCTCGCCGCCGTGCACGGGACCCGCGAGGACGCCGTCGACCACCTGTTGCGCAGCGGCGGACTGGTGGACCTGTATTCCGTGGTGCGCAAGGCACTCCGGGTCTCGCAGCGGTCGTACTCCATCAAGTACCTCGAACCGCTCTACATGCCCGAAGCCCGCGACGGCGACGTCAAGACGGCGGTCTCGAGTATCGAGGCCTACGAGGAGTACCTGACGCTCACCGCCTCCGGCGAGACCGGACACGCGGACGAAGTGCTGCGCGGGATCAGCGACTACAACGAATACGACTGCGTTTCCACGCTGCGGTTGTTCGAGTTCCTCCACAAGGTCCGCGTGCAGGAAGGGATCGAGCTCGCCGAGCCGCCGGAAGTGTCCGATGTGGACGCTCTACTCCGGCAGACCGAGGAGGACGTCGCGGCCCAGAAACGCGCGGAACGCGCCGCGCAGCTGGCCGCGCTGGTCGATCCGCTGCTGGAGGGCCTGCCCGACGACCCGGCCGAGTTCACCGGCGAGGACCGCGCCCGCGCACTACTGGCCGCGTCCGTCGGCTACCACCGCCGCGAGACGAACCCCGCGTGGTGGGAGTACTTCCGCCAGCTGGCCGCCCCGCTCGGCGATCTGGAGACCGACAACGCGTGCACCGTCCCGGTTTCGCTGGAGGCCGGGGAATGGGTGCCGCCTTCGGGCCGGGTCCGCAAGGCGAAACGCTCGCTCATGCTCCGTTGCGACCCGGACCGGCCGCATCCCTTCGCCCCCGGCGACGACGTCCGCCTGCGGTACGGGGCGGTCGCGCGGGACGCCAAGGTCGTCTCGGCAACGGCCGTCGAACTGACCCTCGAGGAAAGCTGCCCGCCCGACGAGACCACCGCGGACCGGCCGGTGGCGGTGCTGCCGGGGAGCCCGGTCCGGCCTTCCCCCAAGGACGACGCGGTCGCGGACCTCGCCCGGCTCGTCGTCGGCACGCTGCCGGTGCTGCCCGCTCATCCCGGCGTCGATCTGCTCCGGCGCACGTCACCGCGGTTGCGTGACGACCGGCCCCTGCCCGAGCCCGGGGCGGATCTGGTGAACACGGTGATCGAGGCCGTAGAGGCGCTCGACGGCTCCGCGCTCGCCGTCCAGGGCCCGCCCGGCGCGGGCAAGACGTACCTCGCGGGCAGGCTGATCGCGAAACTGGTGCGCGCGGGCAAGACGATCGCGGTCACCTCGACCAGTCACAAGGCCGTGGAGAACGTGCTGTCCGCCGCGATGAAGAACGCGCCGGATCTGCCGTGCGCCAAACGCGCCAAGCGGACCCCGGATCCGGCCGCGCCCTGGGAGCAGCCGAAGACCAATCCCGCGCTGGTGAAGTGGCGCGAGGAGCACGACACCGGCCATCTGGTCGGCGGGACCGCGTGGACGTTCGCGAACGCCGCGATCCGGGAAGAGCCCTTCGACCTGCTGATCATCGATGAGGCGGGCCAGTTCGCCCTCGCCGACGCGCTCGCGGTGTCGATGTGCGCCAAGAACCTCCTGCTGCTGGGCGATCCGCAGCAGCTGCCGCAGGTCGTGCAGGGCACGCATCCGGCGGGTGCCGAGGCGTCCGCGCTCGGGCATCTGATCGGTGAGGCCGACATCATCCCGGCCGAACTCGGCTACTTCCTCGACGAGACCCGCCGGATGCATCCGGCGGTCTGCTCTCCGGTGTCTCAGCTGTCCTACGCGGGACGCCTGCACTCGCATCCTTCGGCGGCCGAGCGGGCGATCGAAGGGGTTGAGGCGGGCCTGTACCTCGCCGAGGTCGATCACCACGGGAACACGACACGGTCGGTCGAGGAGGCCGAGGCCGTCACCGCCCTCGTGTCCGAACTCCACGGCCGCGCCTGGACCGACCACGGTGATCCCCGGCCGCTCGGCGACGAGGACATCCTGGTCGTGGCGCCGTACAACCTGCAGGCCCGCGTCGTGGCGCGTGCGCTGGACCAGGCCGGGTATCCGGGCGTCCGGGTGGGCACGGTCGACCGGTTCCAGGGGCAGGAGGCACCGGTGGTGATCACCACCATGACCTCGTCTTCGGCCATCGATCTGCCCCGTGGCCTGGACTTCCTGCTCTCCCGCAACCGGCTGAACGTCGCGCTGTCCCGGGCGCAGGCGCTCGCGATCGTGGTCTGCTCGCCGCGGCTGGTCGAGGCCGACATCCGCACGGTCGACCAGATGCGGCTGGTTTCGGGCATGCTCGGGTTGATGACCGAAGCCGTGCCTTGGCACGCAGGACGGAGTGACCATGAGTGAGAACAGTCCGGAGAAGAAGCCGGAGATCCTCGACGCCGAGATCGTCGAGGAGACCCCTGTACCTCCCGTCGAGGTTCCGGACCCGGACTACAGCGAGTCCGGGGTGCCCTCGTTCGATCACGTGCGCGACCGCATCGAGCAGCGGTACACGACCTCGCTGGGCTCGACCGAACTCGCGGGCATCGGCGGCAAGGAAGACGTGGCCTCGCTGGACAAGAAGATCGCCGACCGCGACAAGGCGGCCAAGGACAAACTGGCCGAGATCCGCCGCGCGATGCGGGAGCAGTGAGTCAACCCCAGTGCGGTGAACCGGCCTTCACCGCGATGGCCCGCGCCTTCCGAAAGTGCTCGGCGGCCGCTTCTCGCAGGCCGAGGGCGGTGGCCAGCTCGCCGAGGTAGTGCGCGACCGGGCGGAGGGTGAGCATCCCGCTCCCGGCGCCCGCGATCTCGTCCTCTGCCGGGAGAAGCCCGGCGTACAGGCGTTCCATCGCCGTCCGGTCGCCGAGTTCGATCGCGACGACGGCGGCGAGACAGGTGCGCGCCTCGTACAGCAGGTCGCGGGGCGAGTCCGGGATCGGGAGCACCGGTCGGCACCAGCTTTCGTAAGCGCCGTAGCTTTCTTCGCGCGCTTCGGGCGGCATGCCTCGTTGGATCCGGTCGCAGAACAGGGCGAGCGCGAGGATCCCGTTGTCCACTCCGGACATCGCGGTTCCGGCGAGACCCGCCGCCGCGGCGCGGTAGGCGGCTTCCCCACCGGCGCCGGTCATCGCGGTCCGCATCGCGCGATACCACCGGGTGAACACGCCGACGAGCGGAAGGGCGTACTTCTCCCCCAGTTCGTCCGCCGAAGCGGCGTGCCGGTCCGCGGCCTCGAACTCCGCGAGCGCGCTCTTCGCCTGCACGAGCACGAGATGCCCGAGTACCTCGAACGTCACCAGCCCATGCCACCTGGAGAGGTCGACCAGTTCCGCGCCGATTCCGGCCCGCCGGGGTGCGAGCCCCGCGCGGTCGAAGGACTGCAGGAACCGGGCGTTGAGCGCGAAGGCCAGCAGCGCCGGGTCACCGATCCGGCGGGCGAGCGTCTCGGCTTCCCGGGCCGCGTCGCGGGCCCGCCGTCCGCCCGCGTTCCGCAGTTCGACGGCGAGCGTGGCCAGCAGACGGCACCGCTCGGCCTCCCGATCGGCCGGCAACGCGGCGAGGGTCCGCTCGACGGCGCCCGCGATCCGGGAAGCGAGTGCGGGATCGTCGCTCGCGGTCCAGCTGGCGGGGACGTCGAACGCGCCGATCACCCGCGCGGTCAGCAGCGGATCGTCCAGCTTTTCCGCCAGTTCCAGCGCTTCGGCCCGATGCCGTCGCGACTGGCCGAGGCCGCCCGCGACGGCCGAAGCACGTGCCTTGCCCATGATCAGCTCCAGCCGCTTCTCCGCGTCGGAGCCGCCGGACCGATCGAACGCGGTGAGCGCGGCGTCCCAAAGTCTCGCCGCTTCCGCCTGCGCGAAACGGCTTTCGGCCCGTTCGGCGGCGGCCCGCGCGTAGTGTGCGGCGCGGTCCGCGTGCTCCTCGGACAGCACGAAATGGTGCGCCAAGGCATCGACGTCGTCAGGACGCAGACCTTCCAGCGCCTCGGCGATCTCGCCGTGCTCGCGGGCACGGCGCGAACGAGAGAGATCGCGGTAGAGCGTGTCCCGCACGAGCGCGTGCGCGAACCGGAATCGACGCGGCGCCGGCTCGGTCAGGAATCCTTGCCGGACAGCGCTTTCGACCGCGTCGAGCGCGGTTTCCCCGGCCAGTGCCTCGAGTACGTCCAAGTCGACGTCCGTGCCGATCACCGCGGCCCGGCGCACCACGCCCCTCACCGCGTCCGGTAGCGCTTCCAGCCGGTGCCGGACGACGTCGCGGACTCCCGGCGGCACCGCGTCCAGCGCGGCCGGGCCCTCGGCGGCCAGCAAACGGGCGAGTTCACGGACGAAGAAGGCGTTCCCGCCGCTACGCCGGTGGATCACCGCGGCGGTCCGCGAGTCGACTTCTTCTCCGGTCGTGACCCGGACCAGGCCGGCGACTTCGGTCTCGGGCAGGCCGCCAAGGTAGACGCGCACCGGCTCGTGGCGTGCGGCCCGGCCGAGGAAATCCGTCAGCCGCGCGGGCGGGTCGGTGCCTCGATGGGTCGCGACGACCAGCACCGGCTCGGCGAGCACCGCGGTCAGCAACGCGAGCGTCTCCTCGCCCGCCCAGTGCAGGTCGTCGAGGACGAGTAGCAGCGGCTTGGCGCCGGCCAGATAGGCCGCGACCGCCCGATGCCATCGCCAGCGCGCGGCGACGGGATCTTCGGACACCGGTTCCGCCGTCGGCGCGGGGCCGTATCCGGCGTCGGCGAGTGTCGCCAGGATCCGGGTCCACGCGTAGGCGGGCGGCACACCCTCGTCGTCCGGATCGCTCCCCCAGGCCGTGGCCCAGCCGCGTGCGGCGAGCCGGGCGGAGAACGCCTCGGCGAGCGCGGTCTTCCCCACCCCGGCGTCGCCCGACACGAGCACCAGCCGCGACCGGACCGCGGCTTCCTCTAGCCTGGTCAGCTCCGCGTCGCGGCCGACCAGCGGCCGTTCGGCGATCTTGGGCGGGGACGGCGTCAGCCGCGGCGCTTGCGCCAGGATGTCGGCTTCCAGTTCCCGCAGGCCGGCGCCGGGATCGATGCCGAGTTCGTCGGCGAGCAGCTTGCGCGCGGCGCGCAACACCGTGAGCGCGTCACCCTGCCGCCCGGCGCGGTAGAGCGCCAAGGCCAGCAGCCGGGAACCGTTCTCCCGCAACGGGTGTTCGCGCACCCGTGGTTCCAGCTCGGGGATCACCTCGGCGGCCCGGCCGAGCGCGAGAAGGGCTTCGGCACGCAATTCCCCGGCCAGCAGCCGGAGTTCGGTCAAGCGGGAGACCTCGCCACGCGCCCAGCCTTCGTGGGCGAACTCGGCATACGCCGTCCCGCGCCACAACGCGAGCGCGGTGTCCACTTGCGACAGTGCCGCGTCCGCCCGCCGTGCGTCGAGCAGTTCGCGGGCAGCGGCGACGGCGGCCTCGAAGTCCCAGGCGTCGACGGACTCCGCGCGCAGGGCGTAACCGCGGGCGACCGTGACGAGCAGCCGCGCGGGCTCCCGGGGCGCGCGGTCCGGCTCCAGCGCGCGGCGCAGGGCACCGACGAACGTCTGGACGGCGCCGACCGCGCCCTCGGGCGGGCGCTCCCACAGGTCGTCGACCAGGCGTTCCACTGGCACGACGCGGCCGCGGGCGATCAGCAGCCTGGCCAGCACCGCCCGGTGCCGCGGCCCCTTGAGCCCGACGGCACCCCGCGCGTCTTCGGCCACGAGCGGGCCGAGTACCCCGAACCGCATCGTCACCTCCCGCTTCACCGACGGTGATCATCGTGCCCCGGCCGCTCGGTCGTCGCTGACCGGGTGCTGATTCGCGCCGGGGACGCTGGCGGTCATCACGGAACGACCAGGAAGGTATCCATGCGCATCACCGGATTCGACTACCAGCGGGTGCCCGTGGCGGACGGCGTCGCACTCGACGTCGCCGTCGCCGGGACCGGCAGCCCGATCGTGCTCCTGCACGGCTTCCCCGAGACCCACCTCATGTGGCGGCACGTGGCGGCCGATCTGGCGGCGGACCACACCGTTCTCTGCCCTGACCTGCGAGGATACGGCGAAAGCGACAAACCCGAAGACACCGGCGAGACCTACTCGAAGCGCACGATGGCGGCCGACGTCATCGCCGTCGCGAAGGCGTTCGGCCATGACCGGTTCGCCCTCGCCGGGCACGACCGGGGCGCGCTGGTGGCCCTGCGGGCGGGGCTCGACCACCCCGGCAAGGTGAGCCACCTCGCGATCCTCGACGTGCTGCCCACGCTGGACATGTGGGACGTCCTGCACGGCACCGGCGCCGCGGTCGGCTTCCACCTCTATCTGATGGCGCAGCCGCCGGGGCTGCCCGAACAGCTGATCGGCGCCGCGCCCGACGCGTTCTTCGGTCACTTCCTCGACGCCTGGACACAGCGCGGCGACGCGATCCCTGCCGGCGTCCGGGCCGCGTACCTTGCGGCCTCGCGAAACGCGGTGACGTCGATCGTCGCCGACTACCGCGCGTCGGCGGGCGTCGACGTCGAGCACGACAAGGCCGATCGCGCGGCGGGCAACCGGCTCGCCATGCCGCTCACCGTGCTCCAACAGGACTGGGGTGCCGCGCTCGGCTACGACGCCGTCGCGCTCTGGCGGGCGTGGGCGACGGACCTCGACCACCGGACGGTCACCTCGGGCCACTTCATGGCCGAGGAATCGCCGTCGGAGGTGGTGAAAGCACTGCGAGACCTGCTCGCACGCTAGAGCGGGTCGTGAGTGGCGATTCGGGTTAGAACCCGAATCGCCACTCACGACCCCCGGAACCGACCACGCCACCTCTGCCTCACCACCGGAAACGCCGTGGCGCCGACGGGGTCACGCACCGTACCGTCACCGCATGCCCAGGCTCTTTCCGGTGGTGGAACCCTTGCCGCCCGGCTATTCGTCCTTCGCTCTGTGGCCGTTTCGCGGCCACGACGGCGAGTGGATCCCCCTTCACCGCGAAATGCCCTCCGAAGACGTCGGCGCGGTCGTGCTCTCCCTCCTCGGACACAGCACGAGCGGCGAGCTCGCCCAGCCCGACCTCGGGACCGCGTTCGACGAGCTGGTGCGGCTCGAGACCCCTTTCCTCGCCGGCGGTCTGCTGCTCGAAGCCGATGGCGTCTCCCTCACCCCAGCTTGCTGCTGCGACCTGACCGACTGGCCGGACTGGCACGGGCTGACGCAGGGGAACGGCCCCGACCTCGGTCACGGACCGGGGACGGTGTTCGAGTTCGACGGCGAGATCATCCGGTTCTGGCCGGACGTGGACGACGAGGACTGGGAGTCCCCCGAAGGACGGCGGCTGGAAATCCGGCGTCAGGACCTCCCCGGCCTCCTCCAAGGTGTGCTCCGTGACCTCGTCGGGTTTCTCGACGCGCTCCGGGCATGGATGCGGAACGTCGAGCCGACTTACGCGGATCACGTCGTCGCCGCTGTACGCGGCTACTTGCGCGTCGGAGACGGCCCATCGGCCTGAACCGAACGGCCCAACCCTCGCCGCCACCGGCGGGAATAGACAGCCGTTCAGGTTTGGCCATCACCCGGACGGGTATCGGTTGTCGGCACGCTCTACGAGGGGCCCGACATGACACCCACTGCCAAACGCGCGCACACCGTCGCCCGCGATCTTCTGTCTCTCACCAGATCGGGTGAAGCCGACCGGCTCGCCACCGCGCTGGTGTCCATCGCGTCGTCCACCCGGCGGAAACCGGCGCTCGGCGAAGTCGTCGGACGACTGGTCGACACGTTCTCCTTGGCCGCCAAGGATCGCCGTCGTTCACTGCGGATCGGTGAACCGTTCACCTTGCGCCTGCGGGATTCCGCGGGACGGACGGTGCGGCCCGACAAACTCGACCCCGCCGTGGCGGCGATCATCCGCGCCATCGCCGCCAGTGTCCGCGACGACCGGGACACCTGCGCCGACCAGATCGGCGAGGCCTGCGACAACGCCGATCTCGACCAGCGGATCCGGGTTCTCGCGCACTGCCTGGTCTGGACCTCGGATCTACTGAGCACCGATACCACGGCCTATCCCCCGGTGCTGTCCTGCTTCAAGGTATCGCCCCGACACTGTCCACAGTAGACATTGCGCGGTTCGGATGACTTCCGGCCCGTCGTGTGGACAACCCCCGCGCGGAACGGCAAGCTGGACCATCGCGCACGAAGTCCCAGTCCCCGATGACGGGCGCACCTTCGCGGCCACTTCCCCTGAACCAGGAGTGCAGACTTGGACGAGGTAGCGCCCTCGACGGTACCCGCGGACTCCCGCGCCGCCGCCACGGCAGGCCGATTGCCCAATCCGGACAGCAGATTGGTCCGGGCGGCCGTCGCCGGTGATCCGGACGCGGTCCGGGAACTGCTCCGTTTCCTTTCCCCGCACGTGTTCCGTTATTGCGCGGGCAAGGTCGGGAGCGCCGGAACGGGTGCCTCTGACGCACAGGACTGCGCGCAGGAGGTGTTGCAGGCGGTGCTGATCGCCTTGCCCCGCTACCGGTATCGCCCGGACCGGTTCCTCGCGTTCGTCCTCGGGATCGCCGGGCACAAGGTCGCCGACCTCCATCGGCGCCGGTCCCGCGAACCGGTCGCCTCGGTCTCGGAGATCGCCGACGGGCTGACGTTCTGGGCCCGCCGCGACCCGGACGAGATCGAACGGCTGGAGCATCGGTTGCAGGCCGGGACCCTGCTGGCGAGACTGCCGATGCCGCACCGGGAGGTGATCGCCCTCCGGTTCGTGTTCGGCCTTTCGGCCGAGGAGACGGCCGAACGGCTCGGCCTCCCGAGTGCCGGAGCGGTCCGCGCGGCCCAATTCCGGGCGCTCACTCGGTTGCGGGTGCTGCTCACCGAGCGGAACGCCCGTTACGCCGGCGATGTCCCGATCATCGGACAAATCCCCGCACCGGAGCTCGTCCCGGCATAGAACAGTCCACTTCGGACACTCGATTCCTTGTACGCCGCTTGTACGAGCGTCTTGCATCCTGTCCCCCTATCAGGGGAACCACTGGAGGACAGAGATGAAGATCCGATCGAGGATCGCCAGAGGTGCCGTCGGCACGATCGCACTGACCGGGGCGATCATGTTCGGCGGTGCGGGCGAGGCGCTGGCGGCGACGGGCACGGTGAACACCGACTCCGGGGTGGCGGTGACCGTGCGGTCGAGCCCGAGCACCGGCGCGAGTTCGGTCGGCACCGTCGCGAGCGGCACCGCCGTCACGATCGACTGCCAGATCAACGGCTCGACGGTGACCGGCAAGTACGGCACCACCGACATCTGGGACTACGTGCCGTCCAAGGGCGGCTACATCAGCGACGCCTACGTCTACACCGGCTCCGACGGCCGGGTCGCGCCGGACTGCGCCGGGAGCACCCTCTCCTGCTCCACCGCGGGCACCGGCAACCCGAGGACCTGCGCCGAAGCCGTCGCGTGGGCGAAGGCACACGTGCACACCAACAACGATCCCGACTACTACCGCTGGTGCGACCGGATCAACTCGTGGGCCTACGGCTGGACCGCGAGCGGCTCGGAAACGGCCTACGTGCACTGGACCCAGATCCCGGGTTCGTACAAGCACCCCGGTGACACCCAGGTCCCCGCGGGCGGGCTCGCCTTCTTCAGCAACGGCGGCACCGGGCACACGATGATCTCCATCGGCGGCGGCAAGTTCCTGTCGAACGACATCCACGGCCCCGGCAGCTTCACCGAGACCACGATCTCGGAGATCAAGAACGCGTGGAACTACACCTACCTCGGCTGGTCGCAGCCTTGGTTCAAGATCAACCACTGATCGCGCGAGTGGCCTCGAAACGCTGCCGGACGAAGGGGTCCTCGTCCGGCAGCGTTTCTTCCGCACGCCAGGAGAAACTCGCGGCGGTCAGCTCGGAGAAGATCCACCGGCGCCGGACGCCGTCGGTGTCGGCCTCGATCTCGAAGCCGTCATCCGTCCGCTTGCCGAGGAACGGGATCACCCAGCCGTTGCCGGGACCGAGCCAGGTCGACCGGAACGCGTCGATCTTCTCGTCGTAGAAGCGCAGGCTCATCCCCCACTCGCCGTCCACGCCGTCGACCCTGCTCGCCCGCGCCGGACTGATCCACACGTCGGCCAGCGCGCGGCCGTCGAGCGCCCAGCCGAAATGCCATTCGCCGTCGACGGTCCGCACACCGCCGTCCTCCGCGTAGTTGTGCACGACCAGGTCCCAGCTGCCGATCAGCGGCTCGAACACACCGAGCCGTCCGGCGAGTTCGGGGCGCGGTCCCGAGGCGGTGAAGACGGCGGCGATCCGTTCGGTGACGTCCATGCGGCCAGAATGACCATTTGACAGTATGCTGTCAAATATGACCGACCTCGTCCGCGACTACCGGCTGCTGATCGCCGACGTCTACGAACTCGCGGGGCTGAGCCGCCGCGTCAGCGAGCGGGAGGCGGCCGGGCTGGGCACGACGGTGGCCCGCTGGCATGTGCTGAGCACGGTGTCCGAAGAACCCCGAGCCGTCCCCGCCATCGCACGACGGCTCGGCCAGGTCCGCCAAGCCGTGCAGCGCGTCGTGGACGACCTCACCGAGGCCGGTCACCTGAGCGTGGAGCCGAATCCTTCGCATCGCCGCTCGTCCCTGTACGCCATCACGCCCGAGGGCGCACGACTGCTGCAACGGCTGTGGGACGCGAGCGAATCCCGGCACGACGTGCTCCACGACAGCGGCGTCAACCCCGAGGAGCTGCGGCAGGCCCGCGACACACTGCGCAGGTTGTCAGCCGCGCTCAGCTCCTGAATCCGCCCTTTCGTCGCATCGTGATAAAAAGCGGCCACTCGATCGGGTTAGAGTTGACGGATGGGCAACGAAGCTCTCGCTACTCCCGCACCCCGGGAGCAGCGCGCGCTCATGCAGGCGATGCTCACCCGGCTACCCGAGTTCAGCGACCGCCTCGCCCGGCTGCTCAGCGACGAGGACGAGTTCTACCACCAGGTGGACAGCACCGCGCCGGAAGAGTTGCGCAAGGTCTGCCGGGCGAATCTCGAGCGGGCGCTGACCGCACTCGTCGAGGGGCGCGGGCTACCGCTCGACGCGGCCCGCAAGACCGGGCTGGCGCAGGCCAGACAGGGTATCCCGCTGCCATCCGTGCTCCGCGCGTTCCGGATCGGCGGGATCTTCGTCTACGAACGCCTGGTGGAGCTGGCGGGCCCCGGGTTCATCAACCCGGCCCGCACGGTGGAGATCAACGCAGGCGTATGGAAGACCATCGACCTCTACTCCGACGCGCTGACCACCGCGTACAACGAGGTCGCGGGCGAACTCTCGCACGAGAAGCTCGTGCTGCTCGATGGCCTGCTGCAGGGCCGCTTCGCCACCCAGGCGGAACTCGAAAACGCCGTCAAGGAACTCGATCTTCCGGCGGCGGGTACGTTCGTCGCCGTCGTGACCGAGCCCGTCGAGCCGAAGGAACGGCCCGGCGTCGAAGCGCTGCTGCGGGCGCGACGCTGGAAGTCGGCCTGGCGACCCGGCGCCGAAATCGGACTGGTCGTGATCGACCGCGTCGAAGACGTCCGGCGGCTGCGTGACGTCCTGGGCACCCTGCCGCTGGCGGTGGGGATGAGCAGGCCGTTCAACGGCTTCCTCGAGGTGCCGGACGCGGTGCACCGGGCCAGGATCGCCCGCCGGTCGCTGGCCGCCGGCGCCGCCGGTGTCGCCGTCTTCGGCGACTCGCCGGTCACCACCCTGGTCGCGAGCGCGCCGGAGATGTCTCGGGACGTCGTGCGCTCCGTGCTGGCCGGGCTCCTGGTGCTGCCCAAACCCGAACGACAGGTCCTGCTCGACACGCTGGTCGCGTGGTTCGCCGGGCACGGCTCGGCCAAGGAGGCCGCGGACCGGCTGATCGTCCACCCGAACACCGTCCGGTACCGGCTGCGCCGGGTGCAGGAGCTGACCAGACGCGACCTGTCGGACCCGGTCGACGTCGGGGAGCTCTACGTCGCGCTGGAGGCGGTCCGCCTGGCGGACGACGGCTAGCCCCTTCTCTCCGGCGCCATGTCGGCGTCGATGATCCTCGCGAGGTCCAGCAGCGTGTGCCCGAGACCGGGCCGCGCGGTGAGCCGCACCGCGAGCGTGCGGCCGCGCGCGGTCGTGGCGACCGGCAGGGTCACTTCGGGATTCGCGGATCTCGTCCACTGTGGACGGCGCCCGGCCGCGGACAGGACGATGTCGGGATGCGGGGACCGCCGCCCCGGCCGCCACCGTGACCTCCTGGCGTCGAGGTCACGGATCACGTTGCCGTGCAACGAAAGCAACGTCGCGACGTCCGCGACGGCGTCACGAAGCTCGACATCGGTGATCGAATCCGAGTACGCGCCGATGTCCAGCACGCGGGAATCGTTCGGGTCCTGCGGCACAAAGTTCCTTTCCACGCACCGGAAGTCGTCCGATGGTGGTCCCGCTCACGTTGTTCCCGGGAACAAACATGTTTGGCTGCCTGGGCCGAATGGCGGCGCCGGTACCACCTTCCGGCCGCACGCGGTGCCTGTGACCGCCGGTCACACCTTTGACGCTGACCTGCGGGCGGGCCAGTATCTGGCGACTGATTACCGATGGGTAATGTGGATTTTCCATGGTTCCACCAGGAGGACCGTTGCGACGTGCGTTGAGCCTGATCTTCTTGGCCCTAGGGGTGTTCTCCATCGCCGGCGCGGTGTTGCTGCCGACCTACGTGAAACCCGAACTCGCCAAGGTGCCACTGAACCAGGAATCGACGTCGGTCCTCGAAGGCACCGCGTCCAAGGTGCTCGCCGTGAAGACCGAAGGCGGCAAGACCGTCACGGAGATCCGCGACAACGCCAAGCTGAAGGCGACCGCCCGCGTGGCGGCGAACTTCGCGCCGCCGGAGATGCGTGAGGGTACGGACGTCGCCGTCTGGCTGCTGGCCGTCTCGGTCGTCGACACCAGCGACCAGACCGTGGTCAGCGCCAGCAAGCGGCAGGTCTGCTTCGACCGTCGCACCGCGGAGGGCTACATGCCGCCGGGTGGTGACCAGGAGGCGAAGTGCTCGGCCAACAGCAGCTTCGTCACCAAGCTCAAGGACAAGCCCGAGAAGGAGGGCGAGAAGCCCGAGGAGATCCAGGAGTACAAGCCGCAGCCCGGCCTGAACTTCAAGTTCCCCTTCGACACCGAGCAGAAGGACTACCAGGTCTACGACGACAACACCGGCCGAGCCGTCCAGGCCCGGTTCAAGGGCGTCGAGGACATCAAGGGCGTCGAGGTCTACAAGTTCGTCCAGGAGATCCCCACCACGAAGATCTCGACGAAGAAGGTGCCGGGCTCGCTCATCGGCGCCACCGGTGACTCCGTCGAGGCGGGTCAGTTCTACGCGGGCACCATCACCAGCTGGATCGAGCCGGTGACCGGGATCCAGGTCAAGCAGGAACAGCGCTCACACCAGGAACTGCGGTCGGCCGCGAACCCCACGCCCACCGTGGTCTTCGACGGCACGCTGACCTTCACCGACGCGACCGTCGACGCGATGGTCAAGCAGGTCGGCGAGAACAAGGGCAAGCTGGACTTCATCGGGAGCACCGGGCCGATCGTGCTCGGGGTCGCCGGCGCGGCCTTCCTCGCGCTCGGAGTCTTCCTGCTGGTGAAGCGGCGCCCGACGCCTTCGCGCCACTAAGGCTTACGCAGCACCAACACCAGATTCCACGACGCGACCTCCCGTACCCCGGGGACACGCGCGATCCATTGGGCCCAGGAGGGGTGGTAACGCGGGTACACCTCCTGAAGATCGGCGAGCGGCGTGGCCTTCCCCCACCGGACGGCCGCGCCTGCCGAAAAAGCGAACAGACTCTCGCCGAATTTGTTCTTCGGCTCCTTCCCGTTCTTTTCGAGATAACGCCGCCGAGCGTAGTGTCCACCGAGGAAATGCCACGGTGCCGTCTCGTGACCGCCCCACGGCGAATACCAGGGTGTGAACGAGGCGAAAACCGTCCCTCCCGGTTTGGTCACCCGGCACATCTCGGCCAGCATGACCTCCGGTTCGGAAACGTGTTCGAGGACGTTCGACGAATAGCAGACGTCCACGGATCCGGTGCGCACCGGCAGTTTCGTCCCGCTGCCGCGGACCATGTTCTCCCCGGCCTCTCCCCGCGCCGTGAGCTCTCCGACGTCGGGGTCTATGCCCAGGTAGGTGGCTCCGGCGGCGCGGAACGCGTCCGAGAAATAGCCCGGCCCGCCGCCGACGTCGACGATGGTTCGGCCGTTCAACGGAGTGTGCTGCGCCAATTGCCGGACGGAGTCCTCGGCGAGCACCGAGTAGAAACCGTCCGGATCCGTCTGTTCGGTGAGAAAAGCCCGGAACAACGTCACCGATCTGCGCAAGGTGGCGCGATGAGGCATCGCCGAACGGGTCACCGACCGATTACCGACCATCGAACCATCGCTTTCCGAGAATGATTCATCTACCGTGTACGCACCGGTAACCTAGCATTGTCGCTAACAGGTTGGGAGAACCACGATGGAACGGCCACGTGTGCTGCTCGTCAACTGGCGCGACACCGGCCATCCGGAAGGCGGCGGCTCCGAGCGGTACGTCGAGCGGATGGCGGAGGGACTCGCCAAAGCCGGATACCGAGTCGAAATCCAGTGCGCGGCGTACCCGGGCGCGAACGCGGGCGAATGGCGCGACGGCGTCCGCTATCGCCGCCGCGGCAACAAGTTCGGCGTGTACCCGCACGCACTCCGGGCGATCCGGAACGCGCACGCCGACCTCGTCGTCGACGTCCAGAACGGGATGCCGTTCTTCGCCAGGCTCGTGGCGGGCTGCCCGGTTCTCGTGCTGGTGCACCACGTCCACAAGGAACAGTGGATCAGCGCGCTCGGCGAGACAGTGGGCCGGATCGGCTGGTGGATCGAGTCCCGGCTGGCGCCGTGGCTGTTCCGGCACTGCCGCTACGTCACGGTTTCCGAGATCACCAAGGGCGAACTCGCCGGCCTCGGCATCGAAGGCTCACGCATCACCGTGGTACCCAACGGTTTGGACACTCCCCCACGCGTCAAAGCCGTCCGGGCCCCCGAACCGACACTGGTCGCCGTCAGCAGGCTGGTGCCGCACAAGCGGATCGAGCACGCGATCGACGTCGTCGCGGAACTGAGCACGCGCTGGCCGACACTGCGGCTCGAGATCGTCGGCCAGGGCCCGTGGGAAGAGGTTCTGCGCGAACACGCGCGCGACCGCGGCGTCGAAGACCGCGTGCGGCTGCACGGCTGGGTGGACGAGAACGAGAAACACGAGATCCTGGAACGGTCCTGGCTGCACCTGTGCCCGTCGGTCAAGGAAGGCTGGGGAATCGTCATCATGGAGGCCGCCGCGCACGGCGTGCCGTCGGTGGCCTACCGGGCGGCAGGCGGGGTGGCCGAATCCATCGTGGAGGGCAAGACCGGCCTGCTGGCCGACGACTTCGCCGATTTCACCGCGCGGGTGGACGGGCTGCTCGCCGATCAGGCGCGCCGGAACGAAATGGGCCGGGCGGGGGTCACCTGGGCGGGCCTGTTCGACTGGGAGCACAGCGTGCACCGATTCGAATCACTCGTGCGCGACGTGGCCGGGGTGGCCATCCCCCATCCCAGGGTCCTGATCCCGCAAGGCTTCCACGATTCCGTCGGCCAGCCCGGCCGCGGCGGCGTCGTCGAAGTCCTTGCGGCGTGCGCGCACGGTGACGGTGCTCGTCTCGCCGACGGTCGCCGCGCCGAACGCCACGCCTGAGCGGCCGCTGGCGGCGGGATAGAACGCGATCGAGGTGACCGCGTCCGCCGCCGAAACGACGCCGAGGTTGGAAACCAGATAGGTCGACCCGAGCCTGCCCGCCAGCAGCCGGGTGCCCAGCCGGGCGATTCTGCTGCTGCGGGCGGGGAAATCGGGTTCCGGCGGCTGAGTGGCCAGCAGCGCGCCCACTTCGGCGACCGAGGGCTCGCGGCCGACCCGCAACCGGAAGAACGCGCTGTCGTGCTCGGGTTCCGGGGCGGCGCCGCCCCGACAGGAGGCACCCACCGCGGCCACCACCCTGGCGGTCTCCTCACCGTGCCGGGCGTTCCACGTCTCGGTCAGGTTCGCGGCGGCCGCCGTGAAGGCCGCGGATCCCAGGCGCGCGCGAGGGAGAATCCGGGCACTGAACACGTCTCCTGAGCCACTTTCGGCCCGTTCCGGGGTGATCCTGGCCGGTGGCGCGAAAAGCGCTTCAGCGAGCCGCTGGAAGGCCGACGTGAGAAAGGATCGATCCGCCGTACGCGCGCCGATGCCCTTGGCGGCGGACGAGATCGGGATGTCGAGGGCCAGGCCGAGGACGGCGAGCAGGCCGAGACCGTCGAGCGCGCCGTGGTGCGCGGCGATCAGCACGACGGGTTCGTCGACGCCGACGGCGACGCGAAGCAACGGCGCGCCGCGTTCGTACGACGCCTCGGCGAAGCGATCACGGATCGCCGGAAGTTCTTCACCGGCAACGGCTTCGACGTGGGGAGCGGCCCCGAGCCATGGCCGTTCCCCGACGGCGCCCGCCAGCCGCATCCGCGCCTCTTCCGGTGTCAGCATCGAAGACAGCTTCGCTTCCAGGAGAATGCTCCAGGAAACGGTGGGGTCGCCGTAGAGCCCGACGACCCGGCCGGCGTGGTCGGAGGCGAGCTGGGACACCGGCTCAGCGGTTGCCGTAAATGATGTGCTCCGGGCTCGAATTCGGGTTGAACTGCTCCTTGATCTTCGCCTGCACCTGGGGTGCGGCGTCCGGATCGGCGGTGTTCGTCAGCGCGTAACTCCCGCCCGCGGCCGTTGCGAGCCCGATGATGACGGCGGCGGCCGCGCCGATGAGGGTACCCAAGACCTACTCCTTCCGCGGCAGGGAATTCCTGCGTCGGCTCAATGTACGCACCGGTAACTTGAGGCACAACAGTGCGGCGGCGATCGAGAGCAGTGCTACTCCGTTTGCCAGCACCACGGGGATCGGTGATCGCGTCTCGGTCACGGCGGGCTCACCGGGAGTGCGGTAAAGCGTGAGCCAGTCACCGGACCACACCCGTTCCGCGCCGGTCAGCAACCGCGCGTCGACCCGTCCCGACGTCCCGTGTTCGACCAGGATCCAGCCGATTCCGGCCGCGGACAGGTCCTCGGGCGACTTCGCGGCGCGGACACGGTCCATTCTGGAATCCTCGCCGGAGATCTCCTCGCCGCCGACCCGCAACGTGTCGTCGACGAGAACGGTTTCGGGCAGTGCGCGCGGCGCCGGGTCCAATTGGGTCCGGTGGTCGTTCCAGGCGAAACTCCGGAACGTGGACAGTGGAAGCGCGACGACGTCGCCGGGGCGGTCGTCTTCCGCCAGCACCCGGTGGACGGCGTTCCAGTCCTCCGGGTAGGGCACCGCTTCGATCCGCCCCCAGCCGCCCCAGGCGAGATCGGGCATGGTGAGCAAGGGAAAGAGCGCGGCCGCCACGATGAGCGCCCCGCGCGCAGCGCCGGTCCGCAGACGTGTCGCGGCGGCTTCGGCCGCGAGCGCGAACCCGAGCGCGACCGGAAGGGCCCACCACGCCACCCATTTCTGCGCGTCCCGCAGCAGTCCCGCGCCGGGAACGTGCCCCATCGCCCAGGACAGCACGGGTTCGCCGAACGGCAGCGTCGCCAGCGCGGCGAGCACGACACCGAGAACTCCCAGCAGCACCAACGCTCTCGCGGGCGGCGTCCCCCACCTTCGTACCAGGGGACGGATCCCGGTCAGCGCCACGGCGACCGTGACGAGGATCAGTACCGGGGCCATCGGCGCGCCCCGGCTGCCGGGGACGACGTCGCCGTTCCAGATGCCGCCGAGCCCGAGCACGCTCAGGATCGCCGGGCCCCAGCTTTCGGCGCGGGCACTGAACGCGGCAACTCCGGCTGGGTCGGACAACGTGCCGCCGTCGTGCAGGAATGTCGGCACGAGCCACGGCAGGTTGAGCACGACGGCGAGACCGAGGGTGTGGCCGAGTTTCCGAGGCCCGGCCAGGACGATCGCCGTGAGCGCGGCCAGTACACCGCCCGGCGGGGTGAGCACCGCGGGGGCGCAGGCGAGCACCAGCCGCGCGAGCGCTCTCGACTCGTCCCGGCGCAGGGAAAGCGCGGCGCGCGCGATCCACGGGAGGCAGGCGTAGGTGAGCAGGAGCGGCCAATGCCCGATGAACAACCGTTCCGCGAAATAGGCCGTCCACGCATATGCGGTGGCGGCGACGATCCGCGTACCGAGTTGCTCCGTCGGCACCAGCCGTGCTGCGCCATATGCCGCTACGAAGAGCGAAAGCAGCAGGACGATTTTCTGCACCACATCGCCGGGAATCACCGCTGTCGCGAGCGCGATCACGGCGTCGGCGGGGACGGAACGAGGCAGAGCGGAACCGAGGCCCAATGCGTCCGGGACCAGCGACTGACGCTGGGCGAACACCATGTCGTAGCTCAGGACGAAGCCGCGCCCGAGCACCGGCAGGAACACCAGCGACGCGAGCCCCGCCGACACCGCGGCCAGGACGAGACGTTCACGCCGTGCGTCCAACTGCCCTTTCCTTTCCGCGCCGATCGCGGTTATGGTCGCTCGATTACTCGCCGGTAATAGGAGCGCCGTTGAGCTTAGACGTCGAGGTCGACCAGACCAGAACCGACAAGCGTGTCGCGGCGATCCTCGTTTCGCTCGCGCTGGCGGCCAACAACGCCGGTGCCTACGCGCTGAGCATCATCGCCGCCCGGCTGCTCGCGCCGAGCGCGTTCGGTGAACTGAGTTCACTGCTGGCGGTACTGGTGATCGGCGTCGTACCCGCGATGGGCCTGCAAACCGTGGTCGCCCTGCGCGTCGCTCGCAAGCCTCAAGACTCGGGAACGCTACTGGCGTTGGGCCTCACGACGAGCGCCATCGTCGCGGCCATCGGCCTGCTGCTGGCGCCGGTGCTGGTCTTCGTGCTGCACCTGGATTCCGTCGTGCCCGCGCTGCTGCTCGCCGTCACACTCGGACCGCTGACGCTGCTCGGCCTCTTCCACGGTCTGCTGCAGGGCAGCGGCCGGTTCGCCCGCCTGGCCGGGCTCATGTCACTCGAAGGCGCGGGCAAGGTCGGCGGCTCGCTGCTCGGACTGCTGATCGGCGGCGACGCCACCGGCGCGCTGGCAGGCACCGCGATCGGCTCGTACCTGGTGATCTTCTGCGGCTGGCTCCTCTGTGGACGGCAACGACCGCGGAAGGCGGGCTGGCACGCGGGCGAGGTCCTGCACGCGGCGCAGGCGATGCTGGCGCTGGTCCTGCTGGTGAACCTCGACCTGGTACTGGCGCGCCACACCCTCCCCGCGAACGAGGCGGGCGAGTACGCGCTCGGCGCGATCGTCACGAAAATCGCCTACTGGCTCCCCCAAGCCGTCGGTGTCCTGGTGCTCCCCCGCTTCGCGAACGGCGACGACCGGCGCCGCATCCTGCCCGCCGCCCTTGCCGTCTGCGCCGCCCTCGACGCCGTCGTACTCCTCGTCTCGGTGGTCGCCGGTCCACGCTTGCTCTCCTTCATCGGCGGCCCCGGCTACGCCGCCAGCACCATGCCGGTCTGGCCGTTCGCCCTCGCCGGCTCGATGCTCGCGCTGGTCCAGATCCTGCTGTTCTCCCGCCTCGCCGCCGGCGACCGGCGGGTGACCGTGCTGATGTGGACGACGGTGGTGGTGGAGACGGTGCTGGTGACCGCTTGGCTGCACTCTTCGGCGGTCCAGGTGGTCACTGTCGCGGCTTGCTGTGCCGGGGGTTTGGCACTTTCCGGCGCCGTTCTGGAGTGGCGGTCGCGTCGGACTTGAGGGGCACTGTGTGGATTTTGGGACGCGGACGCCGTTGGGCGCTTTCGAACGCCGCTCTGAGTTCGGTGAGGACCACGTCGGGTTCGGATCGCAGCCGGGACGGCAACGTCTGGAGAACGACGATCCCGGCAGCGGCATAGCGAGCGTTTCGTGCGAGGGTCGCCCGGAAGTGGTCGCCCTCCGAGTGATAGCCGAGGGAATCGATTTCCCAGGCGAACCCGACCTCGTCGCACCAACCGTCCGGCTTCGCGACGAACCGGCCGGACGCGTCGAAGACCTTCACATTCCACTGGAACTCCGGAAGCCCCGAACGCGCCCACAGGTTCCACGCATCGGCCTCGGCGACCGAATGCGCGCCGGCCCAGATCGGCGCCAGTGCCCGCAGTAGTCTCCCGTCGATTCGGGACCGTTCGTCGATCTCGATGGCGAGCGCCCGCGGCAGGCAATGCCGTTCTTGCACCGCTTCGGCCATCATCGCCACGATCGCGTCGAGGTCCGGGGTTCGGCGTGCCGCGTCGATCACCGCCCGCGGCACGGGAGCCGTGGGGACACCGGCTCTGATCCTTGGCGTGGGCAAGCGTCGCGTTCGTTCGATACGGACGAAGCCGATACTGGCGATCGCCCGTCCGGCGGGCACCAGCACGTGCACGTCATCGGAATCCGGGAGATTTCGCAGGCCATAACGCCTGAGCGCGGGCACACCGGTGAGGACCGAACCTTCACGGGCGTGGAGCAGGCTCGCCTCGATCCGGTGTTCTTCGGTCGGCTCGCCGTTTCCGAGCAGCACGACACCCGGCAGCAGCATCCGCCAGAGACCACCGGCTTCGCACCGGCGCCAGATCGTTCGTCTGGGCACACCGAGCTCTTCGAGCCGCTTGACCCCGACAACGGCCGGGCCCTTCGTCAACAGTGGGTGCTGAGCCCACTCCCCTCTTCGCACTTGATCAGCTTGCGCCCGGGCACCGACAGAAACCGTCGATTCACGTCGTGACCGGTCCGTTCAAGCGGGGGTGTGTGGAAATAGGGACACTCAACGTCCCTATTTCCACACACCCCTCACGCTTTGTCACCTTCGGGCTCCGGTGACGGTCCCGCGAACCAAGGCACACACATCGCCACCACCGCCGCCGCCGCCAACAGCAGCGAAGCCTGCGTCACCGGACCGTAGGCCCACTCCTGCCCGTGCCCCAGCAGCCGCCCCACCACCGCGACGAGGGTGCCCGCGACCATCCCGCCGAAAGCGAGGTACCGCGGCGCGCGTTCGCTGAACTGGCGGGCCAGCAGGACGGCGATCAGTAGCACGATCGGCAGCATTCCGCCGAGGACGGCCAGCAGTCCGATGAGGACCACGGGGACGACGACACCGGAACCCGCCTCGACGGAGACGCGGCGCCGGCGGACCGGCCACAGTACGCCGATCAGTACGGCCAGGATCGCGATCGCGCCGATGAGCAGGCCGGATCGGTATTTCCAGTCCGGCGTGAACTCGAGTCGGACGATGCCGCCCGAGCCCGCGGGCAGGATCCACGCCTGCTGCCAGCCGTCGACGCGCGTCTTCACCAGCGGAGTCCCGTTCAGTGACGCGGTCCAGCCCGCGTTGGCGTTCTCCGGGACGGCCAAAATGGACTCGTCGCCGCCCGCCACGGTGACCGTCCGGGACGTCGCGTCCCAGGAGTCCACGGTGACGGCGCGATGCGCGGCGGGCGAAACAGCCTGCCCGGCGGGTTTGAGCCACAGATCCTGGACCACAAAGGACTCGGACCGGTCGGTACGCAGTTCGTGTCCGCCCGCCGCCAGGTCGACGCCGCCGGCGGAGTCGGGGCACGCGGACAGCGTCAGCGGCCGGTGCGCGAGGTAGTCGGCGAGGGTGCCGCGGACGGACGTGTCGTAGTCGAAGCCGTTCAAGTGGACGTTCGGGCCCGATCCGCAGGGCACCGTGAATTCCGAGTCCGGAGCGGGAAGTTCGGCACCGGTCAGGGACAGGCTCCCGATGCCCAGCGAGTTCCGGGTGCGCTGGTCGTCGTCGAGACCGGCGAACGCGATCTTCAGCTGTGACGTCTCCAGCGGCGGGAACGTCGCCGCGCCGGAGGCGTCGAGTTCCACGGAGCGGCTCGAAGTCGGCGTCGTCAGCTCCAGCCGTGCGGGCGCGCGTGGATCGGCGGCGACGCGGATACCGGAGATGGTCTGGGGTTTCGCCCACTCCAGGGTCAACGTCGGCCGCAAGTCGGTGATGTCGGGCAGCCACGTAGTCGCCGGATTCCCGTCCACCGCGGCGAACGCGCTCGCCGAAGGATCCCCGCCCAGTTGCGACGTCGCGGACACCCGCACGCCCGGCAAGGCCACCGGAACCCGGCCACCACCGGCGGGCAGCACGGTGCCGCCGAACTCGTAAGCATTCTGCGACGCCGTGGAGAACAACCGCCGGATCCCGTCCGGTTCTTCACCGTCGCGGGCCGCGTCGGCGTCACAGCGGACGTGCTCGCCGTCCGGCACACACGCGTACCTCGGCTGCTGGCCCCGCGTGAACGCGAAGCCCGGCGCCGCACCGGCGGACAGGTCCGCGGGGACTTCGAGCGCGCGTTGCGGGTCGACGCCGGGGATCTTCAGCTCCGAGATCCCGACGTTGCCGTCCTGCCTGCCGACCACGAGCGACAGCAACGTGATCCGCACCTTGCGCGTCACCCCCGGCGGCGCCGGATAGGAGTGCGCCCCCTCGCCCCGGACGACCTGGTGATCGACGGAACCGTTGTCCGTGGTGATCCGGATCCGGGTGGCGGGCCAGCCGACCCGGATGTCGTCGACCATCGCGACGTCGACCGTGTTCACCAGCCTCGGGGTGTCCAGTTCGACTTCGAGCCATTGGCCGATCGGGCCGGTGAAGCTCGACGAATGCCAAGCGGTGCGGGGATCCCCGTCCAACGCGGCGAACGGCTGATGGCTCGGATCCGAACCACCGAACGCGTCCGCGAACGACGCCGCCGTCGACGCGTTCACCGAGCGGATCCCCCGGTACGCGGCCACGGTCTGGTGCTGCTCGCCGGGGAACGGCAGCACGTCGAGCGCGGCTCGTTGCTGACGCGGCGATTCCCCGGCGGTCAGCGTCTGGCTCAGGTTGTCCCGCACCCCGCCGACGTTGCGTTCGGCGCGGCGCAGCCCGTCGGTGACCAGCCTCGGCCCGGTCGGCGAGCCGCCGTCCCCGGTCAGCACCGTCGGCGTACCGGGATCGAGCTGTCCGGAGTTCATCAACGGCAACAGGTTCTCCGGGCCACCGCTCACCGTCGGGACGTCCTTCGCGGACGTCGCGGTGACGAGCGGAACGGGCCGTTTCACCTCGAAGATCTCCAGCGGCCCGAACTGGGCCGACTTCTCGATCCCCGGCGATCCCGCCAGCCCGGCGCGCAACGTCGTGAAATCGGGCGCGCCGACCTTGGCGCGGTCGATGTCGCCGCGCAGCACCAGGAACCGGTAGCCCGACCGCGCGAGCAGAGCGGCGAGCCCAGGATCTCCTCTACCGTCGGCCAACGCCGCGTCGATCGAGTCCATCAGGCGGGTGTTGCCCTCCGAGCCCAGCGGGACCTGGTTGCGCACCGCCCACGGGCTGTCCGCGATGGCCTGCGCCGGTTCGTCCACGGTGCGGCCCCAGTCGTACTCGCCGAAGCCGGTCGCGGGCAGCAGCAACGTACGCGCCGTCGCGTCGGTCTTGGCGACATGGCCCATCGCGTCGTACCAGTATCCCGGCACCTCGTCCCAGCCAGGCCCCGGCCGCAACATCAGCAGCCACACCGGTGCGGCCATCGCCACGACCAGCAGGGCGCCCAGCGCGGGCCGCAGATGGCGGCGTAGTGCCGGCGCGGCACTCGTGATGCCGTGGACGAAGGCCAGCATCAACGGCAGCCGCAGCACCGGCTCGAACTTGTGCACGTTCCGCAGTGGCGCGAGCGGGCCGTCGAGCAGCTGCCGGACGGGTTCCGCCAGCGGGCTGTCGAGCGTCCCGACATAGCCGACGGTCAGCAGCGTCAGCCCGGTCAAGACGCCGAGCACCAGGAACCGCCGCTCGGGCAGGCCGCGCCGCGCGAGGCCGAACAGCCCGACCGCGGCCACCAGCCCGGTCGCCGCCATCAGCACGGGATTGTCGACCAGCGCCCAGCCCGACGGCCACCACGGCGTGCCCTGCACGACATAGGCGACCCACTGGTTCGTGCCGCGCAATACCTCGAACAACGACATCGGCGCCGTGGTGTTCGTCGCGGATTCGATGTAGTCGAGGAACGGCAGGCTGTACTGGCCGAGCAGGACCAGCGGCAGGATCCACCACAGCATCACGCCTGCGACGAAGACGAACCACCAGATGACGAGTTCGACGTGCGTACTTCGCCATTTCCTGGTCAGCAGCCACAACCCGGGCAGCACGAGCGCCATCACGACCATCGCGCCGTTGATCCCGCCCATGCACAGCACGGCGAGCGCCGACAACCCGGCGGCTCGACGTGGCGAGCCGACGCGGTCGGCGAGGATCAGCGGCAGCAGCACCCACGGCAGCAGGACGGCGGGCAGCATCTCCGAGGACAGCGAACCGATTTCGGTGACCATCCTCGGCGCGAGGGCGTAACCGACTGCTCCGATCAGCCGAGTCCGTTCGTTCCCTATTTTCAGCGCGCGGGCCACCAGGAGCGCGCCACCGAACGCGACCGAGAGCAGGATCGCGCACCACAATCGCTGCGCGATCCACACCGGCATCCCGACCGCCTGGCACAGGGCGAAGAACGGCCCCATCGGGAACAGGTAGCCGTACGCCTGGTTCTGCAACTCCCCCGCCGTCGCCTGGGGATTCCACAGGTGCAGCGCCCGGCCGAGGAAGGCGAGCGGATCCACCGCGAGGTCCAGTTTCGTGTCGAAGGTCGTCCTGCCGGGACGCTGCACAAAGGACAGCACGGTGAGCGCCAGCACGATCCACGTGCTGGGTCGTTTCACCAGCGCCCCGGGGGTTACCATCCGGTAGATACTAGGCGGAAACGTGGCTACTATGCGCCTATGACAGACGGTTTCGAAGAAGCGTGGTCGCTCGCCGAACCCGTCAAGGGCTGGATGACGCGGGAGCAGGGCCTGGCCTTGTGGACCGCGGCGTGCCGCCTGGACAAGGGCGACCTCATCGTCGAAATCGGCAGCCACCAGGGCCGTTCGACGATCGTGCTCGCCAGTGCCGCCCGCACGGTCGGCGCACGGGTGGTCGCCGTCGACCCGTTCGTCGACGGCCGCCT
This sequence comes from Amycolatopsis sp. WAC 01375, assembly GCF_003947325.1. Classification (NCBI taxonomy): domain Bacteria; kingdom Bacillati; phylum Actinomycetota; class Actinomycetes; order Pseudonocardiales; family Pseudonocardiaceae; genus Amycolatopsis; species Amycolatopsis sp. WAC 01375. The sequence continues at coordinate 93,926 of NZ_QHHW01000035.1, read as the reverse complement.
GTTCGGCGGATCGCCGACACGCCAACGATTCGAGGCCAACCTGAGAAAGGCGGGCGTCGAGGACGTCGTGGAACTCGTGGCGGAGTACAGCACGAAGCTCCGGCCGCGCTGGGACCGCCCGATCCAGTTGCTCTACATCGACGGCAAACACGACTACTGGACCTACACCGACGACCTTCGCTGGTCGGAAAACCTGGCCGCCGGTGGGGAAATCCTGGTCCACGACTGCTTTTCGTCGATCGGCGTCACCTTGGGCACGATCGCGAAAGTCCTCTTCGGACGGCGTTACACCTATCTCGACCGCGCGACTTCGATGGCCCGGTTCCGGCTCGCCCCGCCGTCGGCGAAGGACAGGCTGCGCGTGATCGCCCAGTTGCCGTGGTTCATCCGCAACGTCGGGATCAAGATCCTGCTACGGCTCCGGCTGGCGCCGGTGGCGAAGATCTTCGGCCACGACAGCCCGTACGACCCCTACTGAGTGAGCGGCTTGCCGACGTCGACCTTCGCGAGACAGACGGGAGCACCCTTGGCGGACAGCTGAAAGCCGATCTTGTCGAACAAGCCCTCGATCGGCAGGTACATCGTGTGCAGGCCGGGCTGGAACCAGACCGGCACGCGCACCCCGTCGCGGTCGACGAAACCTTCACCGCCGTCCGAGGTGAAATAGTCGATCCGCAGCAGGTGGCGGCCGAGAACCGGGGTGTCCAAAGGAACCCGGACCAGTTGCTCGCCGACGGTGTAGCCGCAGCCCGCCACCGGGCCTGGCAGGCCACGGGAAACCGGTTCCACGCCGACGATCGTCCTCGCGGTGCCGGTATCGTCCAAAAGGGACATCCGGCTCGTCGGCTGGTCGAACAGAGCGCCGGGGATCAGGCCCACCACCCGGGAGGTGCGGGCGTTCTCGCCGAACCAGCCGTGCAGGATGTCGTTCGGCACCACGGTGTCGTACAGGACGAGATCGGGATCCCGTTCGATCGAGGCCCGCGCGTTCGCGAGGAACTCCCGGGAGTGGTCGAACCGCAGTCCGGGCGCCAGCCGGGAGAACCCCACGGCGGAACTCGCGATCAGGGCAAGGCACAACACCAGGGCCAGCGGCCGTTTCGCCGTGGACGGCTCGGGATCCGCAGGCCGGTCCAACGGTTTCGGCTCCAGGAAGGCGAAAGCGAGACACAGCACGACGACGAGCGCGAGATCGGCGACGTAGCGGGGATCGCTGCCCAGTTCGGGACCGACCTCGGCGAGCCGGGTGGCCGCCGAAAGCCCGATGTCCGCGACGAACACCAGGCCCAGCAGGATCCACGCCTTCCTGGCCCGGAGCCCGCCAACGCGAACCCCGGCGAACAACACGCCGACGGCCACGAGCAGCAGCAGAATCCGTACCACCACGGGAGAAGCGGCGAACGTCGCACCAGGACCCGGTCCCGACCAGGGGCCGCCCACGAGTCCAGGGAGCAGGGTGTCGCCGAGCATCCGGCCCGTCATGTCCGCGACCGTGCCGACGGTGACCGCGCCGCCGCCCTGCCCGACCTGGCTCGTCGTCAAGGCCAGGAAAACGACGGCATAGCCCGCCAGGACGGCGGCGAGGACACCCATCAGCACGAGGTGGCGGCGCAGGGAAATCCCGAGCAGCACGGTGATCCCGGCGATCAGCACCGGGATGAACACGGCCTTTTCGTAGAAGGCCAGCCCGAACACGGTCCAGGCCACGGTGGCGATCGCCCAGCGCCCGCCGTCGGCGAGGTACCGCACGTGCGCGTGCAGCGCGGCGGTGGCGGCCAGCAGCACGGGCGCGATCTGGATCGCGTACGCCCACCACAGCGTCGGGACGAGCAGCAAGGTCGACGTCGTGAACATCGTGAACGGGACGAGAATCCCCCACCGGCGGCCGAAACAGCGCACCAGTACCGCCCACAGCAGTACCGAGGCCGCCGCCTGCATCAGCAGGACCGGTGCCATCAGCACGGCGAAGTCCAGCGGCGCCCACGCGGTCTGCACGTCGGCGAGCAGGAATCCGCCCGGCGCGAGGTGGCCGTGGTAGTCCTGGAAGAAATAACCGAAGTCGAACGGGCCCGACTTCGCGGCGTGGTAGGTGATCACGAAGTCGTCTTGCGCGAGGCTGCCGCGCAGCGCGGCCCACGCGTGCAGGACGAACGGGACCACACCCGCGACGAACGCGGCGAGCGTGACCGGCGAAGGTCTCTTCCCCCGGACGAGCAAGTCCTGCCTCAATTCTTGCAGATCGGCGGCTGGCACATGATCTTGCTCAGCGCCTGGTAGAAGACGTCCGAGATCTTCCGCGGATCGGGGGTGGTGAACGAATCGCCGCCGGTGGCGGTGGAAACCTGGCGTAGTTCGGACGCGTCGATGTCCGGCCCGATGCCGATCCCGATGACCGGCAACGGTTTCCGCGGGTCCTGGAGCTTGCCCAGCTCTTCCAGCAACCGCGGCAGCCCGATCGTCTCGCTGTCTTCGTTGCGCCCGTCGGTGAGGACGACGACCAGGTTGATCCGGCCGGGTTTCCAGTTCTGCCTGGCGTTCTGGTACGCGGCGAGGATCGAATCGTAGAGCCCTGTCGCCCCACCGGCTTTCGGCCGCACGGCCTGCAACTGCCCGACACCGCCCGAACTCTTCTGTTCGGCGATCGTCTTCATCGGCAGCAGGACGCGATGGTCCTTGTCACCGTCCAATTTGGTCGAGAACAGCCACAAGCCCAGTTCCGTGGTGGGTTTGAACAGTCCGAGTCCCTGCGTCGCGGCCTGCAACGTGAGGTCCATCCGGCTCTTCCCGGTGCCCGGCACGGCGGCGGCCATCGAACCGGAGACGTCGAGCAGCACCTGGACACGGGCGCTCAGGTTCGTCCCCGCCCAAGCCTGCAGTACGGCATACAGCTCGGTCGCGGGCGGGGCACCCGCCGGATGCGGCGCCGGATCGGTCCGGCCGTCCCGCGCTCGCGGCACGGCGAACTGTCCGGTGGGCGCACGGAATCCCGCGTCGGCGAAGATGCCGCCGGCGAGCGGATCCAGCAACAGCCGCAAAAAACGTTCCGCCGCGCTCCTCGACGCTTCGGACGCCTTGGGCAGCACGACATACGGGTAGTCGAACCCCTGCACCGGGACACCCGGATACGCCGCCACCAGATTCCGCGCCAGTACGGATTGTTCGGTGGCGGGAAAGGCGGCCGGGGCCTGGCCGGGGGCGGGGTTCAGTTTCCGCATGACGGCGGTGAGGGCCGCGGCCGGATCGGGCTCCTTCTCGGTCAGCTTCCGCAGGGCGAGCAAGGTGCCGACACCCAGCGGATCGCGCGCCGGGTCGGGGAAGCCGACCGGTGAGCCGTCGAGGATCTCTTGCCAGGAAGGAGCTTTCCCCGGCCAGCCGAACCGCCGCGCGGTTTCGTCGGGAAGTCCCAGCACCACCGGTGAGTTCGCCACCGACTGACCGGATTCCGGCAGGTTCCACGCGCCGGCGTCCCTGGCCTGCGACAACATCGTGCTCGACTCGGGGATCCAGACGTCGGGCCCGCCGGAGGTGGTGGTCCCGAGCAGGTCGGCGGTCGCGGCCGACTCGCTCGCGGTCACGTTGACACTGAAGCATTCTTCCTGCGGCACGGTCTGCGCGAGCCGTGTGAGCACCGGCGCCACGTCGGGGGCGGCGGTGATCTCGACCGGCGTCAACGCGTCACAACCGTTGTCCGCCAACCGGGCCCGGAGGTAATCCACGCCCCACCAGGCACCCAGCGCGATCACCAGCAAGAGGCTCAAGACGACGACGGGCGCGGTGAAACGCCCGCCACGCCTCGGACCTACCTGCATGTGCATGCCTCCGAGGTGCGGGGTGAGGACCTGGGATGTTGCCCAATCCGCCCGCGAACGTCAACCCTCGGGTAACTTAGCGCCTCCCGCTGCGGCGAACGGCCTAACCGAACCGTGACTCGCGTGATCAGACACGTAACTCGCGTGATTGGAGGCGTAACTCGCGAGTTACGCCTCCAATCACGCGAGTTCGGCCGAACGGCCTAACCGAAATAGCGTCCCGCCCCGATGTGGGCACCGGCGGACTGCCACCATCCGGCGTCGCCCGCCGAGTCGATCCCGTCCGCGATCACCGTCGCGCCCGCCATGGCCGCGGTCTCGATGAGGTTCCGCAGCGACCGTTCCGCCAGTGGTTCCGTCCGCCGCTCCGCCAGCCGGGGAGCGATCCGGACCGTCTTCACGGGCACGTCCACGAGACAGACGATGTCACCGGCCGCTCCGAAGTCCTGCAGTTCCGCGTCCACCCCGATCTCGGCGAGGAGGTGCAGGTTGTCGACGGTCTCCCCGAGTTCGGCGAGCACGGCACCGGCGGGGAAGCCCAGCCGCAGCCGTGACGGCCCGAGACCGGTCGTGGAGAGCACACTCCGCACCGATCCGACGAGATCGGGATCCGCGGCCTGGTTCGGCGTCAGGCTCACCAGCATCGGGAGCCTGTCGTCCGACTCCTCGCAAGCCGTGCGGATGAGCCATTCGCCGAGCGGCACGATGAGACCGGTGTCGTTGGCGAAGCGGACGCAGGTGTCGTGACCGATCCGGCCGTGGCGCGGATGGTTCCAGGCGAGTCTCGCCTCGATCCCCGCGGGCCTGCTGTCCGCCAGCCAGGTCAGCGGCCGGAAATGCACTTCGACCTCGCCGGTCTCCCAGGCGCCCGCCATCGAGACGGCCAAGCCGAACTCGTGCCGCTCCCTGGTGTCGAGGACGGAGTCGGACAGCGCCCATTGCCGATAGCCGTTGGCCTGCGCCCGGCGCAGCGTCATGTCGGAGACGCGCAGCAGTTCGTTCGGCGCGATGTCCCTCGGCGGCCGGTGCACCACCCCGATACAGGCCGAGACCGCGACCCCGCTGCCGCCTTCGAGGTACACCGGTTCGGACAGCTCCTGGTTGATCATGCCGATCACGGTGGCGACCTCCGGGCTGGTCGCGGTGTTCTGGATGAGGATGCCGAATTCGTCACCGCCGATCCTGGCGATGAGCGCGTCCTCGCCACCGACGACGGCGCGCAGCTTCGCGGCGACGTTCTTCAGCAGGTCGTCGCTCTGTTTCTGGCCGAGCCCGCCGGCGATCAGGGAGAATCCGTCGAGGTCGAGGTGATAGACCGTGATGCCGAACGACGGGTCGGCGTGGCGCAGCGCCCGTTCCAGTCGGGTGCCGAAGCACTGCCTGTTCGGCAAGCCGGTCAACGGATCGTGCAGGGCCTGACGGCTCAGCTGCCGCTGCAGCAGCGAAACGTCGGTGTCGCCGTCGACGAGCGTGATCAACTGCTGGGCCTCACCCGCCGGGTCGCGGATCACCGCGCCGGTGAAGGCGGCCCACGTCGGTACGTCCTCGTCGGCCACGAGTCTTCGCGACAGCTCGAGCCGCTGACTCTCGCCTTCGAGCAGCTTCCGGTACCCCTCGCGCAAGCCCTCGGCGTCTTCCGGATGGACCAGGTCGTAGAGGTTGAGCCCGGTCAGATCCGCGACGGGCCGGTTCAGCATTTCGGCGAACGCCGGGTTCACCCGCTGGACGCGGCCATCCACCCTGGTGACGGCGACCCCCGTGGCCGAACCGGTGAACAGCTGCTCGAACCGCGCCTGCGTGAGCACCAGTTCACGCCGGGTCTCGCGTTCGATCGTGACCAACGTACGACTCAAATCCTCTTGCTGTGTCTGGATGCTCGCGCGCAACGCCTCGCCGTAACCCGACGCGAGCGCGCCGAGCACCTGCAGCACCCGTTCGGGGAGCGACTTCACGCTCCGCAACTCCGGCTCGTGCAAGAGCCCCTTGCCGAGTACGTCCATCGTGCGACGGAGGCTGTCCGGCCCGACGCACCTGAGCGCGACGAGTCGCGCGCCGGCTTCGGCGGCCTGCGCGGGCTCTGCGTCTTCACTCAGGACCGCCGCGAAGATCTCGTCCAGGAGAGCGGCGAAATGCTCTTCGATCTGGGCGTGGGTATACGGAAGATACGCCGTTCCGGTGACCAGGTAGGCCCACTTGCGGGCCAGCGTGGCGCGGGTCGGCGCGGTGTTCTTCCGCTTCGGCGATGCGGAGGATGAAGCTCTCTTCTGGGCGTCCGGCGATACCGGGAACTCATCGCCGTCCGGAAGTGGGAAAGTCACGTCCGCCGGTCCTGGGGTCGTTTTCGTATTCCGTCGTGAAGAACCATCCTCCACGATTCTCTGGCCGTACTCACGGTCAACCGTCCACCTGATCGGGTGGTCACCCTACGGTACTGCAATACCGACCTTTTCCCTCAGCCGAACGCGGGTGGCGTCCCGATACTGGGACGCGTTGCGGTGCAATGCCAGCGAATGTCCGGCACCGGACAGAACATACGTGGAAAGTTCGGCCTCTGGCCGATAGAACGGCGCTTCCGCCGGACGCGACGTCCGCGCGTTCGAGCAGTCCCGGAGCGCGAAAAGGCCGCAGAACAGGATGTCCTTCTCCACGACCGCCTGGAAAACCGGCACCCTGATCGCTTTCGTCGCGGGCAGTACGATGCCGAACACGGCGACGGTTCCCATTCCCGGGACCGCGACCTGGTCCTTGGTCGCCTCGTCGGCCTCGACGACCCGCGGATCGGTATTTTCCGTCGCGTAGAACAGGCCGGCACACGCCGTCCACGTCCTGATATGTCGAAGCCTCGGCCGCGACGATGCCCGAACCGACCGAATGCCCGACGATCACGACCTTGTCGAACGGCGTACCGCCGACCCGTCCCGCGCGCAGATGGCCGATCACCTCGCGCATCGACCGCACCGGCAGCAGGAGCGGAGGACTGAACGGATTACCGCTCCCGCCCGAACCGAGCTGATCCGCGGCGAAGGTCGCGTAGCCGTGCTTGGCCATGTCCCGCTGATAGGAATAGCGATCCGGGTCGCCGAGCGGGCCGGTGACCGGCAGATCCAGGTCGGAACAGCGGATGTCGACGGCCGCGGCCGGTGCGGCGACCAGGAAACCACCGACGGGCGCGCTGCAGGCGGCCACCACCGCGGCCAGTTTGAGCGGCATTCTCACAGAACCCTCTCCGGAATCGGAACGCTCGGAAGGAGCATGAACCCTACACCCGGTGATCGAACGTTCACCGCAAGCCTGTCAGGCCGGTGTTCGCGGCACACCGCGCGCCGATCGTCGCCGCCACCAAGGCGATCTCCGTGGGGGCGAATTGGTGGCCGGGGCACAGCCGCGCGTCGGCGCCGAACGGGATGAACGCGCCTTTGGGCACCGCGGCGGCGCGCTCGGGCTCCCAGCGATCCGGGTCGGGTTCGGGGAACCAGCGTGGATCGCGGTGCAGCGTGCGCCGGCTGACCGCGACCTCGGTACCGGCGGGGATGGGCACACCGCGCGCCGAGTTCGACGTCCTCCCGCGCCCGCCGCTTGAGGATCACCGGCGGAGTGCGGCGGACGACCTCGTTGATGATCCGCTGCGTGTAGACCAGGCGCGGCAGGTGTTCGAATCGCACGGGCCCGCCCGACAGCACCTCGTTGACGAGGCGTGGAAGCGGCGCTCGATGTCCGGCCGCGCCCCGATCGGTCGCCGTGGCCCACGCCGGACTGCTGCTGCATTTCGTGCCGGACTCGTGGGAACCGCACGCGATTCTGGCGCGTTACCGGGAGCGCCTGGCACCCGGCAGCTTCCTCCCCCTCTCGCACGTCGCCGCCGACGCGAACTCGAGCGGCCTCGAGCCGGGCGTCGTCGGCTGCGCGATGTGGAACCCGCAAGGCGCCGGCGACATGTCCGAGGACCCGGAGATCAACTCGCTGCCGTACGCCGGGGTGGGCCGGAAGCCTTGAGCCCCGATGTCATGAAAGGGTCGTTCAGGACATATTTCGTCTTGAACGACCCTTTCATGACGTTCCCCCTCGCCGGTCGGATCAGGGCAGTACGTCGGTCACGGTGTCCTTGATGACCTGCCACTTGCCGTGCTCGCGCACCAGCGTCAGGCTGATCGTGTAGTGCCGGTTGACGTTCTGCGACGGCACCTTGTAGTAGGCGTCGAGGATCGCGAAGCCCATCTTGCAGTCCTCGACGACGGTGTGGGTCACCGTCCACGGCATGCTGTACTCGTACGGGACCTTGAACTGCTCGTTGACCACCGGGTCGACGTTGGCGTCGTAGCCGATGAACAACTGTCCCCGGCGCCCGACGGTCACCATGTCCTGGTGGATGATCGCCCGGTAGCGGGCCTCGTCGCGTTTGTTGAAGCTGTCCATGTCCTCCCAGACCGCGCGGTCGAACGCCCGCTGACAGGACTGCCGTTCCGCCTCCGCCCGCTGGTCGCTCGCCGCCGCCGCGGCGGGCACACCGATTCCCGCCGCGGCCACGATCAGCCCGGCCAACGCCGCGTAATACCGCTTGCGCATGGGGTTCTCCTCATCACGTCCCGTATCTGGTCCACAAGCAGGTTCTCCGGACGGCGCATCACAGCTGCATCACTTCCGCACCGGCGCGGGCGGACGGCCGGTTAACCTCGAGGGAGGGGGTGCGATGGAGTTCCGGATCTTGGGGCCGGTGCAATGCCGGAACGGCGCGCGGGCGCTGAAGCTGGCGGGCTCGCGGCAGGAGCGGATCCTGGCCGCGCTGCTGCTCGGCGCCGATCGCGTGGTCTCCGTTTCGCGGCTGGTGGACGTCGTCTGGGACGAGGATCCGCCCGCCACGGCCATCCGCCAGATCCGCAACCTCACCACGGCGTTGAAGCGCACGCTCGTCGCCGAGGGCGCCGCTGAAGACGTTCTGACCGCCGAAGGGCCCGGCTTCGTCCTGCGCCCGGGCGTCTTCGACCTGCGCACGTTCGAGGAGCACGTCTCGCGGGGCGAGTTCCGCGAAGCGCTCGCGTGCTGGCGCGGACCGGCACTGTCCGGTGTGGACAGTATGGCTTTGCGCGGCGAGGCCGACGAACTCGACGAACGTCGTCTGTCCGTTGTGGAGCGTTGCCTCGATGAAGAGGTCTCCGCCGGGGAAGACTCCGTCGCGGAGCTGACCGCGCTGGTCGCCGAGCACCCGCTCCGGGAACCGTTCGCCGGACTGCTCATGCGCGCGCTGCACCAGCAGGGCAGGCAGGCCGACGCGTTGAACGTCTACCGGCAGGCGCGGACGCGGCTGGTGGAGGAACTCGGCCTCGACCCCGGCCCGAAGCTGCGCGAACTCTACGAGCGGATTCTCCGCGACGAGCCGGAATACGGCAAGACACGCTGCTTCCTCCCGTACGACGTCCCGGATTTCACCGGCCGGGAGGCCGAGCTCCGCCGCCTGCTCGACGCCGTCCGGCTCGGCCGTCCGGTGGCCGTCGACGGGATGGCCGGGGTCGGCAAGACCTCGCTCGCCGTCCACGCCGCGCACAGACTGGCCGCCGATTTCCCGGACGGGCAACTGTTCGTGGATCTGCACGGCCATTCCCCCGCCCGCGAACCGCTCCCGCCCGAGGCGGCGCTGGAAGCCCTGCTCGGGCAGCTGGACGTCCCGGCGAGCAGGCTGCCCGGCGGCGTGGACAGGCGCGCGGAGCTGTGGCGCACGAGAACGGCGGGCCGGTCCCTGCTCGTGGTGCTCGACAACGCCACGAGCGCCGAACAGCTGCGGCCGCTCCTGCCCGGTTCGGCCACGGTCGGCCTCCTGATCACCGGCAGGCGCCGCCTGTCCGCCGTCGACGGCGGAGCGTCGATCAGTCTCGAAGTGCTGCCGGACGAACAGGCGGGCGCTCTGTTCGCGGCGGCGTCCGGGCGGCCGGACTCGGGGGTGGCCGCGTTGTGCGGGAATCTGCCGCTGGCGATCCGGATCGCGGCGGCCCGCCTGCAGAATCGTCCACAGTGGACCGTGGAGATGCTCGCCGAACGGCTGGGCTCGGAACACGACCGGCTGGCCGAGCTGACCGTCGCGGGACGCGATGTGGCTGCGGCCTTCGCCCTGTCCTATCGGGAACTCGATGCCGCGCAACAGCGCCTGTTCCGGTTGCTGGGAAGGAATCCCGGCGCCGACATCGGCGTGCCCGCGGCGGCCGCGTTGGCAGGCGTCGGTGAACATGAGGCCGAGCGCCTGCTGGAAGACCTCCTCGACGCCCACCTGCTCAGGCAGCCCGCGCTGGGTCGCTACGCGTTCCATGACCTGATCGCCGAGCACGCCCGCAGTGTCGTGCGCGACGAGGAATCGGGTCCGGCGATGGGCAGGTTGCTCGATCACTACCGCGACGGCGGCGGCTTCGGCTGGTATCGGACGGAACGGGCGAACCTGGTCGCGGTGACCCGGCACGCCTTCGACGCCGGTCTCGACGAGTACGCCTGGCGGATCGCCGAGGACACCACGGAACACCTGCGGGAGAGCGGGCACCTCGACGAACTGCTCGCCGTGGCGCGGACAGGGCTCGCCGCCGCCCGCCGGCTCGGTGACCCGCAGGCGATCCAGCTGAGCCTGGCGAGCCTCACGCTGGCGTTCTGGGAGAACGGGCGGCTCACCGAGGGCATGGGCTGCGCCATGGAACGGCTGGACGTCGTCCGGGCCTCCGGCGATCGCGCGGCCGAGGCGCTCGCCCTGTCCAGAGCGGGTGCTCTGCACAGCATGCTCGGCCGCTACGCCGAAGCGATCCGGTTCTATCGCGACGGCCTGGCCGTCGCGGGCGACGGCACCGACGCCGCCACACTCTGGACCAATCTCAGCAACACCCACGAGGTCCTCGGCAACCTGGACGACGCGCTGACCTCGGCCCGGCGGTCGGTGGCACTGCGCGAAGACGCCCGCGGCACGATCCTGAGCTCGGCCCAGCTCGGTCTGGTGCTGGCCCGGCTCGGCCGCTTCGAGGAGGCGTTCGAGGTCATCGAGCGCTCGATCGACTCGTCACGGGACCTCGGCTACCTGTTCGGCGAGGCGTGGAGCCGGATCGACCACGCCGATGCCCTGCTGCTCGCCCACCGGCCCGCCGACGCGCGCGAGCAGGCCGAACGCGCGTGCGTGATCCTCACCCGGCTCAACCATCCGTTGCTGCTGGCCATGGCGGCCAACAGTCTGGGCACCGCCTGCCTCGCGCTCGGCGAGACGTCGGCGGGGCTCCGGCAGCATCGGCTCGCGCTCGAAACGGCGAGGCGGATCGGATACCGGCTGCAGGAAGCCCGCGCGTTGGCCGGGCTCGGGCAGACCCGGGCCGCACGGGACCACTACTCCGCGATGGGCCTGCCTGCCGAGCCGCTGAAGGTCGTCACCTGAGGAACTCGGTGAGCAGACCGCGCAGGGTGTCCGGCTGGCGGAGGACACCGTGGTCCTGTCCCTCCACAGTGGAGTACCGGGCGCCGGGGACCGTGTCGGCGACCGCGCGGGCGCCGGCCCGCATCCAGGCGTCGCTCTCCCCGCCGTCCATCACCAGCGTGGGCACCGAGATCTTGGCCAGCCTGTCGGCGGGCAGCACGTTGCCGGGACCGCACAGGGCGAGGTCGTAGGGCAGCGTGTGGGCGAGGCCGGTGAACCACGCCCAGAACGGGTCGTCCCGCATACCCTTGACGACCTCGGCCGGCGTGGCCGTCCCCTCGACCAGGAAGAGTTCCGCCGCGCCATCGCGGTCGCCGTCGGCGATCAGGGCCCGGACGCGGTCGAAGAGGTCGACAGGGGGCTTCGGACGGCTGTCGTCGACGACGTACGGCGGCTCGTACACGGCGAGACTCGTCATGGCGACGCCTCTCGCGGCCGCCTCCAGCCCGAGCACGGCTCCGGACGAGTGCCCGAAGACCGCCGCCGAACCACCCACGTGCTCGATCAGCGCGGCGAGGTCTTCGACCTCACGCTCCACCGAATAGACCGCGCCCGCGCCGCTGTCACCCCGCCCTCGCCGGTCGTAGGCGATCACGGTGAAGTCCGCGGCCAGCGTCGCGGCGAGGCCGGCGACGGTCGTGCGGTCGTTGAACGCGCCCCCTGCCAGGATCACCGGCGTGCCCGCTCCGGTGCGAGCGAAGGCGATCAGGGTGCCGTCGGCCGAGGTGACGGTCTCGAACGAGGTGGTCATCAGGTCCTCCACGGGGTCGCTTTACTCTAGCTTCGTGCCTGGGTCGGAGCCGACGACCACCGCTCGACATCACTTCGCGAGATTCCCGAAGAATTCCCGGAGCTCGGTCACCACGTCGTCCGGGACGGCCATCGCGACCATATGGCTGGGGCTCTCGTGATCCGCCCAGCGAACGACGTCGTTCTTGCGCGAGGCGACCTTGCGCAGGGCGGACGGCCCGCCGTGGGAGACGCCGGTCGGCACCACGGTCTGGTCGATCGGCATCGCGGCCGCGCCCTCGTAGTACGGCCACAGCGAAGTGCCGCCGGTCCCGGTCAGCCAGTACAGCGTCGCGTTGGTGAGGACCAGGTCGCGGTCGATCGGCTCCGCGGGCGCCACGCCTTCGGGCCAGCCGTCGAACTCCTTGAACCGCTCGACCAGGTACGCCAGCTGCGCGACCGGCGAATCGAGGAAGCCGAAGCTCAGCGTCTGCGGCCTGTTCGTCAGGTACGGCGCGTACCCGCTGCCGCCCGCGAAGCGCTCCATCAGGCCCGAGAGGTCGGCCTGGTCCTGTTCGGTGAGCCCTTCGAAATCCGCCGGATCGCCCATCGGCACACCGAGCCCGGAGGTGATGTGCGAGCCGATGACGTGCTCGGACGCGTGCACCGCGAGGCAGGGCGTCACCAGAGCGCCGGCGTCGTTCCCATGTGCGCCATAGCGTTCGTAGCCGAGGCGGCTCATCAGCTCGGCCCACGTCCGCGCCACCCGCGCGATGTCCCACGGACGCTCGTCGGCCGGTTCGGGGAACGGCGAGAAGCCGAAGCCCGGCAGGGACGGCGAGACGACGTGGAAGGCGAGCGAAGGATCGAGGCCGTGGGCTCGCGGGTCGGTGAGCGGCCCCAGCACGTGCAGGAACTCGGCGATCGAATTCGGCCAGCTGTGCGTCATGATCAGCGGGATCGCGTCCGGTTCCGGCGACCGGACGTGCAGGAAGTGCACCCGTTGGCCATCGATCTCGGTGGTGTACTGCGGAAACTCGTTGAGCCGCTTCTCCAACACGCGCCAGTCGTAGCCGTCTCGCCAGTACTCCGCGAGGTCCTTGAGGTAGGAGACGGGGACGCCTCGGCTCCACTCGGCACCGGGCAGCGCCGACGGCCAGCGGGTGCGGGCCAGCCTGTCGGTCAGGTCGTCCAGCTCGGACTGCGGAATGTCGATGCGGAACTGCTCGATGTCGGTCATGAGGTGACCGTAGGGACCATTCCGGTCAGAATCTGACCTAAATGCGCCCGCCGGGACCAGCACCCGAAGCGAAGGGAAAGTCCCCTTCACCCCAGCCCCGGTACGCCCCCAGTCCCTACCGCCCCGCAATTGGTCACCTAAACGCGAACAACCTGCGTAGCACCGAAAGTGTTCTTAACCGGCACCTCGAAGGTCTTGCGCCGCACCATCACCCGCAGGACGTCCTGTCGCTGCGTCGGATCCGAAACGGCCAGCTGCCAGCCGTCGCGGGTCCGGCCGAGCGCCACCGAGGCCGGACCGGACACCGACACCTCGTCGACCGAGCCGGCGGCGAAGAAGTTCGCCAGCAGGGTCGCGTCCCACAGCCGGACGGCCTGCACCGTCGCGGTGTTGGACCGTACGCGCCACGCCCAGGCCGAGGCGATCGTCTCCAGCACCGACGCGGCGGGCAGAACGGCGTAGGCGTAGCTCGCGTTCGAAGGGTTGGCCCCGTGTTCGATCACGAGCTTCTGATAGCGCCTGGTGTACGGCACCGTCGTGCCCTTGGTGTTGGCCCCCTTGTCGATGTCGCGCCAGGTCCCCGTCCGGTCCTCACGCAGCGCGCTCACCTCCGTGGCGTCGAGCAGGACGTAACCGCCGACCTTCTCGAGGTGCAGCCATCGCTTGCGCCGCAAGGATTCCGAGCCGCCGACGAGACGGCCGTCGGCCAGGAGCGCACCGGAGCCGTCCTCGCCGAGGTTCCGGTTCTCGATCGTGGTGCGGACCCGCTCACCGGACGTGTCGGTGATCCCGGCACCGAGGCACAGCACACCCGACGGTGTGAAGAACCATGACTTCTTCGCGGTCAGCGTGCCGTCTTGCGAGACGAAGTCGAGGGCGTGCGCGCCGTGCCGAGCGTCCCATCGGACGCCACCGCAGTGGTCCTTGGTCGTCAGCGGCACCGACTCCAGTTTGGGGGGCGGCCCGCTCTTGGTGGTGGTGCCCGGCAGTGACAGCGGATCGACCGTCGGCCAGTAGGCGTCGGTGAAATGTCCCTTGGCCTTGGGCAGGAACAGATACAGCGAACCGTCGCCGGTGTACCAGCCGTGCAGGTTCATGGAGTTGATCGACTCGTAGCGCGAGATCCGCGTCGAGGCGACGCCGAGGGAGGCCGACCAGCCTTCGGTGATGTGCACCATCCGGTCCTGCTGGCCGAACACGCGATGCGTCGCGACCGTCCGCGTCGGCCGGATCCCGGTCGCCAGCAACTCCTGGGCGAACTCGATGCCGGGGATGCCGACGAGGTCCGGCCCCGGCGCGAACCGTTCGGGGTCGGGGATCCGGAGATACGGCGCGAAAGTGTCCTCGGTGATCCACTTCGCGGCGAGGCCACCGAGTTCTTCCTTGCGCTTCCCGCTCGCCGACCGCGCCAGCAGGACGACCGCGCCGGTGAGCTGATGCCCGATGTCGTGGGCGGATTCCCCTTGACGGGAAAGGAACCGGCCGCGGACGGACTCCATCAGCGCGCCCGCATAGACGAACGGCGCGAACGTGTCGGAGACCAGCGCGTACGCCGCGTCGCGCACGTCGGCGGGCAATTCGAACTCCGTGCCCTTGGTGACGTGGATGGCGGACGCGACGGCGGTGAGCAGGACGATCCCGTAATGCCCGGGATACGGCACCGAATCGTGCTGGAGGAACGAGCCGTCGGTGTGGAAGCCGTCGCCCGCCGCGCGGTGGAGCCTGGCGATGACGCTCGCCGCTCCCCCGCCTTCCACGTCGGTGAACGCGCCGACGCCGCGCCTGATCCGATCCGTGTCGCCGAGCATCGCGCCGGAGACGATGGAGATCGTGGACTTGTCCGCGCGGTTGGCACCGGTCTCGACGACACCTGGATTGTTCGTGCGGAGATTCGGATTGCCGGAGAATTTCAGCACCGGCTTCAGGTACCTGGCGAGTTCGTCCTGGGTCAGTTCGTCGGCGACCGTCGCGAGAATGTGCAGCAGGTAGAGCGGGATACCGATCTCGTAGGTGTACCAGTTGCCGATCTCGGCGGTCTTCTCGCTGTACTGATCGCTGGTGTACAGCAGTTCCAGCGCCGCCTTGATCCGGGCGAGTACGGCCGGATCACCCGCCAGCGCGCCGCCCTGGGTGCCCCAGTTGACCGCGATCGCCCGCAGCCGGGCGTACATCGACGTCGTGAACTCGCTGCCAGGGCCGAGCGGAAGGTCTTTCCACAGTGGACCGCCGCCGACCGTCATGCTGTCGTGGTAGGCCTTCGCGACCCTGTCCAGGTTCGCCAGTGCGGCGGCGCGTTCCGCCGACGGCCGGTCGATACCGGTTTGCAGCTCGCGGTAGCCGGTGACGATGGAGGACGTACCCGACGGGCCCGAAGAACCCGGAGGCGCGGATCGTGCTGACGCAGGACTCGCGAGAGCGGTCGTGAGCGCCACCGAAGCGGCCGCTGCCGCACCCGAGCGCAGAGCGGTTCTCCTGTCGAAGTGACCGAATTCGGGCATGACGGTGCCTCCCAAGGGTCGAAATACGGCAACTAGGGGCGGCGGCGTGTGGTGGGTGATTTGGGTCGTTCTGACGACCCAATCACTCACGAGGTTCTAGCGTTTCCCGTCGGTCCTGCGGGGCAGGTCCCACGGGTTGTTCTCCTGCAACGGTTCCGGCAGCAGCGCGTCGGGGAAGCCCTGCCAGGCGATCGGTCGCAGGAAGCGTTCGATCGCGGCGGTGCCGACCGAGGTACTGGTCGGCGCGGTGGTCGCCGGGTAGGGACCACCGTGTTCCTGTGCCCAGGTGACCGTCACCCCGGTCGGCCAGTCGTTCCACAGCAGGCGGCCGGCGACCCTGGTCAGCGACGGGAGGACCGGGTGGATCCAGTCCACATCGGACTCTTCGCCCTGGATGGTCGCGGTGAGCCCCGGTTCCATCACCCCGAGCAGGCTGATCAGTTCCGCTTGATCGGCATAGGTGACGATCAGCGACGCCGGGCCGAAGCACTCCTCGCGGACGGTGTCGGCGTCGGACAGGAAGGCCTTGGCGGTCGTGGCGAGCAGCGTCGCGCCGTGCGAGATCCCTTCCGCGCCACCGGACTCGGACAGCACCTCGACACCATCGACCTCACGCAGCTTCGCCAGCCCGTCGGCGAAACCGGCCGCGATACGTTCGTTGAGCATCGGCTGCGCCGGGATCGCCGAGACGGCTTCGCGCAGCACGTCGTCGAGACCGTGTCCCTCTGGCAGGAACAGCAGCCCCGGCTTCGTGCAGAACTGCCCGGCACCGAGGCTGAACGAGCCCGCGTAGCCCTTGGCGATCGCCTCGCCGCGCGCCTCGATCGCCGCCTGGGTGACGACGACGGGGTTCACGCTGCCGAGTTCGCCGTAGAACGGGATCGGCGACGGCCGTGAGGTCGCGATGTCGAACAGCGCACGCCCACCCGGGACCGATCCGGTGAACGACGCCGCCTGGATCCGCGGATCCTTCAACGCCGTGACGCCGTTCTGCTGGCCGTGGATGACGGCGAAGATCCCTTCCGGCGCACCGGACTCGACCAGCGCGTCACGCAGGATCTCGCCGGTGCGCGCGGACAGCTCCGGGTGGCCGGAATGCGCCTTGAGCACGACCGGGCAGCCGGCGGCCAGCGCCGACGCGGTGTCACCGCCCGCGACACTGAACGCGAACGGGAAGTTGCTGGCGGCGAACACCAGCACCGGACCGATCGGGGTGAGCAACCGGCGGATGTCCGGCCGCGGCCCCATCGGCCAGGCGGCGTCCGCGTGGTCGACGGTGGCGCCGAGGAACGAGCCGTCGGCCAGCACCTCGCCGAACAGGCGCAGCTGGAACGTCGTTCGCTTCAGCTCTCCCTGCAGGCGCGGTGAAGCCGGGAGATGCGTCTCCCGGTTGGCCAGCGCGATCAGTTCGTCGGCGGCCGCGTCGAGGGCGTCCGCAGCCGCGTTCAGCCATCCGGCGCGCTGGGCTGGGGTCGCGGCCGCCGCCGTGCCTGCCGCATCGGCGGCGGCCGCGAGGATCTGGTCGAGCGTGGCGGGATCCGTTGCCTGGCTCATGATTTCTTGCTTCTCCTAGAGTTCGTGTGCGGCGCTGACGGCGGCGATGAGATCCGCCCAGCGCCCCGGGCCGGCGAGGCCGAGGTGGTACAGGTGCAGTTCGGTGGCGCCCGCCTTGCCGAGTTCGCGGGTGTAGGCCTCGATGTCCGGCACCGGGCTCGCCGCCACCGCGGTGATGTAGCTGCCGACGGCGACCTTGTCCGGCAGTTTCGCCCGTGCCGTCGCGACCGCGCCCACGCTGGGGCGACCGGGTGCCCAGTTCTGCAGCACCACCGCGTCGACGTCGTCCGGGACCGACGGTGTCAGCCCCGGAAGCGCGCCCGTGACCCACGGGTCCATCGCGCCGTGCAGCACGATCCGGGGCCCGGACGGGATCTTCGCGAGCACCTCGCGCCGGAGCGCGTCGGTCGCCTTCTGCCGCGTGTCGAGCAGGACCTGCCGCAGCGTGGGCAGGATCTTGTCCTCGGTGGCACGAAGGTCGCCGCTGTCGATCAGCCGCCGGACCTCGGCCCGCAGCTTGCCCAGCGCCTTCGCCGGGTCCTGACCGGCCGCGGCCCAGGTGTCGAGACAGTCGTCGCAGCAGCAGACCGACAGCAGCCGTGCCACCGCGGGCGACCAGACCCCGTCGGTCTTCTCGTGCTGGTGCTGGTGCACGGCGCCGAGTGGACCGCACGCCTCGAGGACCACCGTGGCGAAATCGAGCCCGGCGAGGCTCTCCGCGACCACGTTCGCGGCGTACTCGCGGACGGCGGGCTGACCGGGGCACAGCGCCCACGGGTACCGCTCGCCGAAGCAGTTGCGCACGGTGAAATCCGGGAACTCCGTCCCCAGCTGCGAGTTGTGGGTCAGCACTATCCACGCCGCGGCCGGGACACCCGCCTCGTTCAGCGTCCGGACGGCGTCG
This sequence comes from Amycolatopsis sp. WAC 01375, assembly GCF_003947325.1. Taxonomy (NCBI): domain Bacteria; kingdom Bacillati; phylum Actinomycetota; class Actinomycetes; order Pseudonocardiales; family Pseudonocardiaceae; genus Amycolatopsis; species Amycolatopsis sp. WAC 01375. The sequence continues at coordinate 75,763 of NZ_QHHW01000035.1, read as the reverse complement.
CCCGCGCTGTCGCGGCTTTCGACCCAGTCCGGTTCGGCGGGCCTCAGCTCACCCCAGGCCTCCTCACGCACCGGCCGGTACAGTGCCGCGTGGCGCGCGACGACCGAGGTGCGCTCGGGTGCCCAGGGCGTCGCCGCGCGGGCGCTGTGGTACGACACGGCGACGGCGACCTCGTCGACGCCCAGTTCCCGTACGCGCTCGACGAACCCGGGATCGTCGACGACGTCCCAGGGGTAGGCGTATCCGGTGACCTTCACCCTGTCACCACCGTGCCGTGTTCGGCTCGAAGTTTCCGACGAACTTCCGCATATAGGTCACGTCATCCCGTTTGGTCTGTCCACTTCGGACATAGTCTTCATGGGCCCGCGCCAGCGCGTCGGGGTCGAGTTCGACCCCGAGCCCGGGCTTGTCGGGCACCGCGACCGCACCGTCGGCGAACTCCAGCGCACCCGGGGCGATGACGTCGGCCGTCTTCCACGGCCAGTGGGTGTCGCAGGCGTAGGTCAGGTGCGGCGTCGCCGCGGCCACGTGCACCATAGCGGCCAGACTGATCCCGAGATGACTGTTCGAGTGCATGGAAAGCCCCACGTCGAAGCATTCCGCCGTGGTGGACAGCGCCTGGGTGTCCCGCAGACCACCCCAGTAATGATGGTCCGAAAGTATTACGCCGACCGCTCGCTGCCGGAACGCGGGCTCGATGTCCGCGAAGCGCACGACGCACATGTTCGTGGCCAGTGGCATGTTCGCCTTCTCGGCGACGCGCGCCATGCCCTCGATGCCCGGCGTCGGGTCTTCGAGGTACTCCAGGACGCCGTCGAGTTCTTCGGCGACCCGGATGCCCGTTTCGACGGTCCACGCCGCGTTCGGGTCGATGCGCAGCGGATGCTCCGGGAACGCCTCGGCGAGCGCGCGGATCCCGGCCATCTCCTGATCGGGGTCGAACGCGCCGCCCTTGAGCTTGATGGACCCGAACCCGTACTCCTCCACCATCCGGCGCGCCTCGCCGACGAGCGCCTCCGGCGTGGTCACCTCGCCCCACGAGTCCTCCTCGGCGCCGAGGTGGGCGCCGAACTTGTAGAACAGGTAGGCGGAGAAGTCGACGGCGTCGCGGGCCTTGCCGCCGAGCAGATCCACCACCGGCCTGCCGAGGTAGTGCCCCTGCGCGTCGAGCGCGGCAACCTCGAACAGCGAGTACACGCTGGCGACCGTCTTGCTGACGGAGAAGCCACCGGTGAGCCCGTGCGCGTCGGCGAAGACGACCTCGCCCAGCGTCGTGGCGACCTTCCGGCGGAGGCCGGGGAGGTCGAACACGTCCTGTCCCTTGAGTTCCGGCAGCACCTTGCGGACCTGTTCGAGGAACGCGAGGTCACCGTAGGACTCGCCGAGGCCGACCACGCCGTCTTCGCAGATCAGCTGGACGACGCCGCGCAACGCGAAGGGTTCGTGCACACCCATGGCGTTGAGCAGCGGCGGGTCGGCGAAGGCGACCGGGGTCAGGACGACGTCGAGAACCTTCATCTTCAGGCACCGGCCTCGACGGACTTGAGGACGGCGAACCCGTCGTCGACGATCTTCTCCAGCCGGGCGATCTGGTCCGCGGTCGGCTCGACCAGCGGCGGCCGGACGGAGCCGACCTTGTCCCCGCGCAGCCGTGCGGCGGCCTTGACCAGCGACACGGCGAAGCCCTGCCCCTCGTCCCGCAGCGCCACCAGCGGAAGATAGAACCCGGCGAGCAGCGCCTCCATGACCGCGTCGTCGTTCTCCGCGAGCGCGCGGTGGAAACGGGCCGCGATCTCGGGGGCGAAGCAGTGCACGGCCGAGGAGTACCGCGCCACGCCGACCGCGGAGTAGGCGCGCGCGGAGACCTCCGCCGTGGGGAGACCGTTGAAGAACAGGAAATCCCGGGCACGGTCGGTGTCGACCGAGCGGATCGTGGTGATGATCCGGCTCATGAGTTCGACGTCGCCGAAGCCGTCCTTGATGCCGACCACCGACGGGATGCCGAGGAGGTCGACAGCCGAGCCGGGGGTGAACACACCGGTGGAACGGTGGTACACGATCACCGGGATCGAGGACTCCCCGACGGCGTACCGGACGTGGTCGACCAGCCCGGCAGGCGGACCGGTGACCAGGTAGGGCGGCAGGAGGAGGACGCCGTCCGCGCCGCCCGCCTCCGCCGCCGCGATCCCGGCACGGGCCGTCGCCGCACCGCCGCCCGCCCCGACCCACACCGGCACACGCCCGGCCACGACCTCGCGAGCCTTACGCAGGATCGCCGCGTGCTCGTCCGGGGACAGCGAGCTGAATTCGCCCGTACCGCAGGCGACGAACAGCGCGCCGGCTCCGGCGGCCACGTGGCTCTCGACGGTTTCCGCGAACGCGTCGAGGTTGAGTTCCAGCCCCTCGGTGAAGGGGGTCAAAGGGAACGCCAGTAGGCCGTCGAGCTCGACTCGTGTTGATGAGTTCTCGGCGGGAAAACGTGCCTCGAACTTGGGCTGTGCCATGGATTTCTCTTTCGTTCTTTGTGGATGGTCCCGGGTTCGGGCCCGGTCAGGCGGGCACGGTGGTGCCGTCCTGCGACTTGCGGGGTAGGACGTCGTCGTCGCGGTCGATCGTGTCGATGATCTCGTCGGTGGAGGCCTTGCGCTCGGGCATGAGGTACCCGAGCCCGATGAACAGCGCCAGTGAGACCAGGATCGGCGTCGACACGGTGACCGCGAGGGTGGCGTTGTAGCCGTAGTAGGCGATCGCGTAGGCGATGAGACCGCCCGCCCACGAGATCAGGGCCGCGCGGGAGCCGGAGCGGCGGAACGCGGGGAGCATGCCGAGCAGCAGCGGCACCGAGATCGGGCCCATCAGGGCGGCGACCCAGAGCACCACGATACCGAGCACACCGCCGAGTTTCTCGGCCTGCGTGGCCACCGCCATGGTCAGCACGACGAAGACCACCGTCGAGATCCGCGCGGCGAGCAACCCCTGGGATTCGGTGAAGTCGCGGGCCTTCTTCCACAGCACCGGCATCATGTCGCGAGTGATGACCGCGGAGATCGCGTTCGCGTCGGAGGACACCATCGCCATCGTGTGCGAGAAGATCCCGGCCAGCACCAGCCCGACCAGCCCCGGCGGGAGGAACGTCGTGGTCATGATCGCGTAGGCGTTGTTGGGGTTGTCGATGTCCGGGATCAGCAGCGGGGCGGCGAACATCGGGAACATCATCACCAGCGGCCACACCAGGTACAGGATCGAGGAGAGCCGGGCACTCCGGCGGGCTTCGAAGGTGTTCGGCGCGGCCATGTAGCGCTGCGCCAGGTTCCACATACCGCCGTTGTACTCCAGCGTCTTCACCAGCACGTAGACGAGCAACACGACGGTGGTGAACTTCGACGTCGTCGGGTTCAGGTGGGCGGGCGGGAGGTCGCCCCACACGGTCCACAGTCCGGAGACACCGCCGAGCTTGTCCAGTACGACCCACAGCATCACGATCGCCGCGATGGCCTGGATGACGAACTGCCCGAAGTCGGTGAGCGCGTCGGCCCAGAGACCGCCGACGGTGCAGTAGATCAGCGTGATCGAGCCGGTGATGACGATGCCCCAGGTGTAGGGCACGCCCGCGAAGACGTTGAGGATCGTCGCGACCGCGAACCACTTGGCCGCGATGTCGAAGATCTTCAGGAGGCTGCCGCTCCAGGCCAGCGCCTGCTGCGTGGGCACGTTGAAGCGTTTCGCCAGGTACTCGAGCGGCGAGGCGACCCCTAGCTTCGAGCGCAGGCGGTTCCAGCGAGAGGCGAACAGCCAGCTGCCGATACCGACGCCGATACCGATGCTGGCCATGCCCCAGAAGTAGACGGTGATGCCGTCCGTGTAGGCGACGCCCGCATACGCGACGAAGAGGACGGCGCTGTAGCCGGACATGTGGTGGGAAATACCGGCCAGCCACCACGGCATCTTGCCGCCGGCCGTGAAGAAGTCACTGACGGTGTTGACCCGGCTGTGCGACCACAAGCCGATCACCACCATCAGTACGAAATACGCGGACACCATGATCCAGTCCAGCAAATGCACCGCTGACTCCTTTCCGCGTTCACGAAGGCCCAGCCCGACCTGTTCACATCCATGAACGGAGTCTGTTATAGTGATTATGTTCATCCATAAGAACGCTGTTCGGGACGCTAATATGGCCGGAGTCACAAGTCAACGGCCGGATGGAGGAGCGCGGATGCCACAGCAGGAAGCCGCTGTCACCGTGGCGAACGGCGCGGCCGCCGCGCCCGAACCCGCCGGGGTCAAATCGGCCCGGCGGGCGATCGATCTCATCGAGACCTTCGCCGCGAACGACGTCTGGCTTTCACTGTCGGATCTCCACGCGCGCACCGGTTTCCCCAGGTCGAGCCTGCACGGGCTGCTCCGCACCCTGCTCGAAGCAGGGTGGCTGGAAGTGGACACCAACACCGCCCGCTACCGCCTCGGCGTCCGCGCGCTGATCTGCGGAACGGCGTACCTGGACCGCGACCCGGTCGTCCCGTACGCGACCGAGGCACTGGAGCGGATCCGAGAGAAGACCGGCTTCACCGCACACTTCGCGCGGCGCGAGGGCACTGATGTCGTCTATCTGGAGACGCGCGAGTCCCGACACTCGACGCATCTCGTCTCCCGTGTCGGCCGCACGCTGCCCACCCACGCGACCGCGCTGGGGAAGGCGTTGCTGGCCGAACTGACGCACGACGAGATCGACGCGCTCCTGACCGGGGAGCTGTCGGCGCTGACCCCGAACACCATCACCACGGCCGAAGCGCTGCACGCCGAATGCGCGAAGACCCGCGAACGCGGCTATGCGGCGGAAATCGAGGAAGGCAGCCTCGGCGTCCGATGCGTCGCGGCCGTGATCCCGTACCGCATCCCCGGCACCGACGCGATCAGTTGCTCCATGCCGGTCACCGAAGTCACCGACGCCGACGCACAGCGTGTCGGCGAACTCCTCGCCGAAATCACCGCGGAACTCGGCCAGCAACTGCGCCGCGCCGGCATCCGCTGACCGACCCGTACTTCTTCCACTGACAAGGGGCACCCATGGCAGACCAGCGCGTCCTGATCACCGGCTCGGCGGGCATCGTCGGCACCCTGATGCGGTCGCGGCTGCGCCGTTCCGGGCGGATCCTGCGGCTGCTCGACCTGGCTCCGCAGCCCGAAGCCGAGGCGGGCGAGAGCGTAGAACTGATCATCGCCTCGGTCACCGACCCGGAGGCGATGGCGAAGGCGTGCGAAGGCGTCGACGCGTTGATCCACCTCGGCGGGCACAGCCGCGAGAACTCCTGGGAAGCCACGCTCGACGTCAACATCAACGGCACCCACACCGTTCTCGAAGCCGCGCGCGCGGCCGGTGTGCCACGCGTGATCCTTGCTTCCAGCAACCACTCCGTCGGCTTCCGCCGCAACGACGAGGCAGACGAAGACGGTCTTCCCGCCGACTCCACGCCCCGGCCCGACACCTATTACGGCGTCAGCAAAGCGACCATCGAAGCGCTCGGCAGCCTGTACCACTCGCGGTTCGGCATGGACGTGATCGTCATCCGGATCGGCTCGTGTTTCGAAAGCCCGCTCGTCCTCGGCCCGCGCGGCCTGACCACCTGGCTCTCCCCCGACGACGGCGCCCGGCTGTTCGAGGCCTGCCTGAGCTACCCCTCCCCGGGCTACCGGCTGATCTGGGGCGTCTCGGACAACACTCGCCGGGTCTACTCCCTCGCCGAAGCCGAAGCGCTGGGCTACAAATCGCTCGACAACGCGGAGACCTACGCGGATCAGCTGGCGGACAAGCCCGCTCCGACCGGGGTGGCTGCGGAGTACATCGGCGGGCCGTTCTGCACCGCGCCGCTGGGGGCACACAACCCGCTCTGAGGGCGTCGGTTGACATGCGCGGCGGCGGGCGGGAATGATCCACGCGCACAACTGAAAACCGAAGTCAGCGCCATGGTGGCAGGTGGGTGCGCTGGTGTGTCCGCGCGCGTCGCGGACACGACCAACACACCCAGGAGGTCAAGTGTCCCACCATCATCCTGACTTCGACGTGGTCGTGGTCGGCGCCGGTATGGCCGGTCTCGTCTGCGCCCACCGGCTCCGTGAGCGCGGAGTCGAAGTCCTTCTCCTCGAAGCCCGCCCTCAAGTCGGTGGCCGTACGGCCGGCGCCGAGGTCGACGGCGAGATCGTCGACCTCGGCGGCCAATTCGTCGGACCGGGCCAGGACCGGATCCACGCGCTGGCCGCGGAGTTCGGTGTGGCCACCATCCCGACGTACACGGCCGGCGAGAACCTGCTTCAGACGGAGAGCGGGCGGTTACGCCGTTTTCGCGGCATGGTCCCGAAACTCGGCCCGTTGACACTCCTCGATGTCGCGCGAACCCAGTATCGCCTCGACAGGCTCGCCCGCACCATCGACACCGAAGCACCGTGGCGTAGCCCGAACGCGACCGCGCTCGACGGGCAGACTTTGCGATCCTGGATCGACCGCACGGCAAGGACCCGGGGCGGTCGCCTATTCCTCACCCTTGCCTGCCAAGCCATCTGGGCCTGTGAACCAAGTGAACTGTCGCTGCTGCACGCACTCTTCCACGTTAAGTCCGGCGGCGGCCTGTCTGCGTTGACCGACGTCGAAGGCGGCGCGCAGCAAGACCGGTTGGCAGGCGGGGCCTACGGTCTGGCCATCGAGATCGCCGACCGGCTGGGCACCGCGGTGCGGCTCGACGCACCGGTCCGGCGGATCGAACACGGCGATTCCGGTGTCGTGGTCACCGTCGACGACGGCACGACCTGGCGGGCGGGCCACGTGGTGGTCGCGGTTCCTCCCCCGCTCGCGGCACGGCTGGTCTACCACCCGCCGCTGCCGTCCGCACGCGACAACCTGCTGCAGCGACTGCCCATGGGCGGCGTGATCAAATGCGTCGCCACCTATCCGGAACCGTTCTGGCGGTCGGCGGGCCTCACCGGCGCCGCCCTCAGCCTGCGCGGCCCGATCGCTCTGACCGTCGACAGCAGCCCGCCGTCCGGCCGGCGCGGCGTACTGCTCGGCTTCGTCAACGGTGCTTCCGCCCAAGACCTCGCCACCCGCTCTTCTGCCGACCGCCGCGCGATCCTCCTCAGCCAACTGGCGCACCTGTTCGGTCCACGGGCCGCGACGCCGGTGGACTTCGTCGAACGAAACTGGAACGAGGAACCGTTCGCCCGGGGTGGCTACTCCGCGGTGTTCCCGCCGGGTGCCTGGACGCGACTCGGCTCCGCACTGCGCGCTCCTGTCGGCCGGATCCATTGGGCGGGAACAGAAATCTCGGCGCGCTGGTACGGCTACATCGACGGCGCGGTCCGATCGGGCGAAGCCGCGGCGGACGCGATCGTCCGGGCCGTCCAGTGTCAGGGGACGGCTGGAACGGACTTGCAGGCGGGAGGGACGCAGGTGCCGAACCAAGTGGAGAACCAGTAGAACGTCCAAAGGACGAACGGCCCGGCGAACAGCAGCACGACGGAGACCAGCGCGTAGAACGCGATGACCGAAACGGCCTGGAGGCCGAACTCGAGGGCCTCGGTGCCCGATGGGGATTTCCTGGTCATGAGGACGATGCCGCCCATCAGCACGACAAGGCCGACGAAGATCCAGGCCAGTACGGGTGCGAGGACGACGGATATCCAGGCCAGGACGTTGAACCACGCACTGAAGTCGCCGGGTTCGCCGACGCTGAACCCACGTAACCCCGCACCGCAACCGGCCAGCAGGCCGAACACCGCGGCGGCGATCGCCGACAGGATCAGGGCGGACCAGCGCAGGTGAATCCAGTCGGTGTCGGGCGTGAGTGGTGTCTGAGCCATGGGACACCTCGCAATAGATACTCCGTATCAGAGTATGTCTATACTCTGATACGGAGTATCCGGCAAGGTGGGAGAGGCCGATTTGACCGGGCGGACGAAGAAACTCACCACGGTGTCCTACGGCGTCCTGGGCCTGCTCGGACTGCGCCCGCACACGCCCTACGAACTGGCGCAGCAGTTCAAACGCAGCGGCACGTTCTGGGCCTCGGCCGAAAGCGTGGTCTACAACGAGCCCAAGGCGCTGGTGGCCCACGGCCTGGCCACGGCGGCCGCCGAGACCAACGGCGGGCGGCGCCGCACCCGCTATTCGATCACCCGAGCCGGGCGCCGGGAACTGCGCCGCTGGCTGTCCGACGCCGCCGCCGAGCCGCAGTTCCAGTTCGACGCGATGATGAAGGTCCTGTTCTCCGATCTCGGCGACAAGGACGACCTGCTCGGCGCCATCGAAGCGACCCGTGCCTGGGCCGATCGAACCCAGGCCGGCGCGGCCATGATCACGCACGACTACGCGACCGGCGACGAGCCCTACCCCGACCGGGCGCATATCGTCGGCCTGACCCAGGCGTACCGCGTGGGGTTGGCACAGATGACCCGGCAGTGGGCGGACTGGGCCGAAGAGCAGGTCCGGGACTGGCCCGATACCCACAGCGGCCCCACGCCCGCCGAACTGCTGACCCGGCTGGGCGAAGGCCGAACACCCTGGTAGCGCGGCACTACCGCCTTGAGCCTGCCTGGCGGATCCTGAAGTCCGTGAAGGCCTCCTTGGGGGCACTGCATTTGCTTACCCATTACTCGGGGCTCGCGCTCTGAGATCCCCCGGTCGTCGTGTGGCCTTAGGCGTGACACGCGTGATGGGAAGCGGAACTCACGGCGGAGCCGGGCACGGGCGAGATCCGCGTTTAAACACGCGAGTTCCGCGTTCAATCACGCGAGATCGGTGTCCAGTCACGCGCGACGTCCATCGACCTGGTGGTGGCATCACCTCACGACCCACCCACCAGCCCGCAGGTCAGACGTAGGCACACGAATGAAGGCCTCCTTGAGGGACCAGAGTCCCTCAAGGAGGCCTTCACGGACCTTAACGGCAACCGCGTTCAGCCCACCGCGATCGACTGGAACGTCACCGGGATCCGCGGCGGCCCCGTTCCGTCACCAGGCCCCTTCGCGTCGTCCACCCCGGCGCGCGCGACCTTGTCCAGCGTCTGCAGACCGGGGTCCGAGATGCTCCCGAACACCGTGTAATCCGGCGGCAGTTCCGCCTCGCCGTAGACCATGAAGAACTGGCTGCCGCCCGAGTTCGGCGTCTGCCTCTTGGCCATCGCGAGGATGCCCCGGCCGTACCTGACCTCGGGGAAGGCCTCGTCCGGGACGTTGTAGCCCGGTCCGCCCATCCCGGAGGCTTCCGGGTCACCGCACTGGAGCATCTGCAAGCCGGAGGTGCCGAGCCGGTGGCACGAGGTGCCGTCGTAAAAACCCTGCTGTGCCAGCGAAAGGAAGCTCGCCACGGTGCACGGCGCGAGCCCGCGGTCGAGCGTCAGCCCGATGTCGCCCGCGGTCGTTTTGACCGTGACGGCCATCGTGCCGGTCGCGGGGGTCGGACCGGCCGCGGGCGGGTTCGCCTTCTTCGGCACCGAACCAGTGGAATCCGCCGGGTAGGCACAGTTCGCCGGATCCGCCAGCGGCGTCGTGCGTTTCGGCAGATCCATGCGGCCTGCCGGGATCCGCACCGGGCTGTCCGTCGTCGTGTCCTGCGCGCTCGACGTCGGAGCCGAAGACGGCGCCGCGACCGCGGTCTCGCTCTTCGAGTCCGAGAGGAAGAAGCCCGGCGCCACGAATCCGGTGATCGCCACGACGGCGACCACCACCACGAGTCCCAGCACCCCCAGCCCGACCCAGAGCGCCGTCTTGTTCGACGAGGGCGGCGGCTGCTGCGGAGGCCCGTACCAACCCTGTTGCTGCGGATAGGGCTGCTGATACTGCGGCTGGGGGTACTGCTGCCCCTGCGGAGCCCCGGGGTCGGGCTTCTGGCCTTCGGGCTCGCCCGGCTGCGGTGGCTGGGACATCTGTGCTCCTGTCGTCCGGAGGAAGTACAGGAACACTCTCGCGCATGGCCGCTCACGACGTCACGGCATCCCCCATGGCGTGCTGTTCCCGTTCGCCGGAACCGGCCGGATCTCGAAGTCCGGCCGATCGCCCGCGCGGTGCACGACGGCCTCCTCCCCACGCCGCAGGTCGATCCGGACGTCCCCGTTCGGCAGCCGCCACCAGCGTTTCGGCCTCCCCCACCGGTCCCGGACGGTCAGCTCCCCGCCAAGGTCCGTCCGGAGCACGCACGGCGCCCCGGCCTCACTGGTGATCTTGACCCACCGCGTCTTGCCGCCTTGCCGGGAAGCGCTGACCAGGAACGCGCCCTCCGTGCGGAAGTCGCGCAGCGCGGCGTCCGCCCATTTCGCGGGCACGGCCGGGAACAGCCGGATGACCCCGCCCCAGCTCTGCACGAGCATGTCGTGCAGTGACTGCGCCGCCGAGAGCGGCGTCTCGATCACCGGACCGGATTCCTTGTACATCGTGTTCGGCTGGATGTAGCGGCGCTGCAGTTCGCCGAGGTAGAACTCCGCCTTCTCACCGCGCAGCATCTGCGCCGACATCGACGCGGCGCCGGTGAACGTGTAACCCTGCAACGCGCCCTCGAAGCCCACCCAGTGGTCGAGCGAGGTCTCGATGATCCGCCGCTGCTCCGGCCGCTCCCAGGTGATCTCGTACAGCGGGTAGATCTGCAGCAGATGCGAGTAGTGCCGATGCGATTTCGCGAACGGCACCCCCGCGCCGATCATGTAGCCGTTGGCGTCGGCCGGATACGGGACCAGCGTGGCCAGGACTTCCCGCCACCTTCGCGCGAGCGGGTCGTCGATCCGCAGTTCCGCCGCCGACTCCAGCAACGTCCGGCAGCCCCAGCGGATCAGCGCGAGGTCGTAGGTGCAGTCGGGCGCGTTGACGCCGTACTCCGGGGAGAACGTCGCGGGAAGGTGCAGCTTCCCGTCCTGCCCGGGTGCCAGGAAGTGGAGGTAGTAGTTGATCGCCTTGCGCAGCAGCGGGAACAGGGTGTCCCGCAGCAGGCGCCGGTCCATCGTGTGCCGATAGGACAGCCAGACGTTGTGCAGTGCCCAGGTGAGATTGCCGACCTCCGGCGTCGGCGACTCCTTGCCGGGAACACCGACGGGGAACCCGGCGTTCGTCCCGGCGGCGCCGTTGAGCAGGGTCATGTCGGTCGTGCGCGGGATGCCGGCCGAATCGTGCTGGTACGGCTCGGCGACCTGACTCGTCAGGTTCGACCGGTACTTGCCGAGCGCGTGACCGACGGCGTCCAGTTCGAGGTGATTGGCCCCGTGGATGAGCCAGTACTCCAGCTGGACGTTGAGGTTCCACCACGTCGCGGGCCACGGGGTCGGTTCGAGCCACGGCCCGCAGGTCGCCATGACCGGCGCTTCCCGGCGCGCGGCGGAGGCGATCTTGTACAGCTGGATCCAATAGAAGCCTTGGAGCCGGGTGTCCGGAATGGACAGAAAACCGTGCCGGTAGTAGTCGTGCCACCAGCGTCGGTGTTCCGCCGCCAAAGCGGAGAACGGCTCGGCCCGGCGGATCGTCTTCAATGCCTCTCGTGCGGCCGTCCTTTTCGGATACGACCACGCCACGGACGTGTACAGCGTGCGCTTCGATCCCCGGGCGACCTCGCGCCACGCCGTCACATGTTCGCCGCCCGCCAGCAGACTCTGCACGGAAAGACGGGTGTCACCACTCGTTTCCAGACTCGCGGGCGGGTTGGCGACGTACCCGGCGGGCGGCGGCTTCCCGAACTTCGGATCCGTTCTCGGGCTCACCGCTTCGGCGGGGTGGAAGGTCCACTCGAAGCCGCGCTCGCCCTCGGTCGGTTCGATCTCGACGGCCAGCAGCGACTGTCCGGTGTGGACGATCGCCCGCAGCGAGAGGCTGCCCGCGGCCGTGGTGATCGTGCCTCTGAGTTCGGCGTTCCAGAGGTCCATCCGCCAGTCGATCCCGGTGATGGCGCCGACCGGTTCGAGGGTGAAGTAGCCGATCGGCAGCCGCGCGAGCCCGAACAGGGAGCCGAATTCCGGCCGGTGGTCCTGCACTTCACTGTGCTGGACGTTGAACCGGACGGCGTTGCGGCCGGGTTCGGCGTAGATACCCGAGCCGAGGAAACCGTTGCCCAGGAACGGGCCTTCGTACCAGGTCTTGGGCATCCGGCGCCAGAGCAGGTCGGCCGTACCGAGGAAGCCGGGCCAGTCGAGTCCGCCGAGCTCGAAGTCGTTCTCCACCGCCGACGCGGACGGCGCGAACCCGGCCGCCGCCACGCCCGCCAGTGCCCCGCCGAGCATCGTCCTGCGAGTGATGTCCATCCTCAGACCTCCTGGTCGAGTCCCCATGCCGGAGTTTCACGGTCGCCGGGCACGTCGCGGGGCTCCAGTTCCGGGCGCGTGCCGCGCCGGGTGACGACGGCCGTCCCGCCGCGGCCGAGCGGGATCGAGATCGTGCCCGGCCCCGCGGCCCGCCAAGGAAGGCGCCGCCCGCGCGCGTCACGGACCTCGATGTCGCCCGGAATCCCGTGCTGGAGTGTGAGCGGCTCGCCCGCTTCGCTGTGGACGCGGAGCCATTCGGTCGCGCCGTTCCGCCGGGAGGCGTCCACGAGGAAGGCGCCCTCCGCTCTCAGGCTTTCGAACGACGCCTCCCGCCACGCCGACGAAACCGACGGGAAGACCTTGAGGACGCCGTGATCGCCTTGCAGCAGCATGTCCACAACGGACTGCGCGGCGGTGATGGGACTCTCGATCGCGAGGTTCGCGCCTTCGCGGTACATCGTGTTCGGCGTCAGCTGAGTGTTGGCCACGACGGTCCCGTCCAGGAAGATCTTCAGGTAGCGCAACGCTTCCTCTGGTGCGTCCATCACGGAACTCATCGACGACGCGGCCGCGAAGCTGTAGCCGTGCCATTTCTCCTGTGCGCCGGCCCAATGCGCGAAGGTGCGGCGCATGATGTCCCGGTCGCCGGGACGGTCCCAGAGCTTCTCCCGCAGCGGATGGAGCCAGAGCAGATGCGAGAAGTGCCGATGTGAATCGGCGAGCGGGACACCGTCGCCGATCAGCACGCCTTGGGCGGGATCCTGGTGGTACTGCACCAGTTTCTCGCCGATCTCCCGCCACGCCGGCACCCGCGGGTCGTCGATCCGCAGCTTGGCCGCCGATTCGACGAGGGTGCGCGCCGCCCAGCGGATCAGCGACAGGTCGTAGGTGCAGTCGGCCGCGTCCGCGTACTCGGGTGACCTGGTCATCGGCAGGTGCAGGGCGCCGTCCGGGCCGGCGGCGAGGAAGTGGCGGTAGTAGTTGAGGGCCTTGGCGAGCGTCGGGTACAGGACTTCGCGCAGGATGCGGACGTCCATGCTGTGCCGATACGCCAGCCAGACGTTGTGCAGGCCCCAGATCAGGTTGCCGGTCTGGTCGTTCTTCGTGGCCGGGCCGGGAATCCCGACCGCGCGGGTGCCGCCGGGCCGCAGCTGCCAGTCTCCCGGGTGCGAAAGCGCGTACGTCTCGCCGTCCCGATACGCCGGCGGCACCGAGAGTTCGAGGTTCGCGTGATCGCGGCGGAAGGTCGCGGTGACGGCGTCGAGTTCGGGATGGTTGCTGCTGTTGACGATCGGGTACGTGACCTGCACGTTGAGGTTCCACCACACCGCCGTCCAGCTGTTGCCGACCTCCGGGAACCACGGTCCCCATTCGGCGACGACGGGGCCGTTCGCGCGGGTGGCACAAGCGGTCTTGTACAGCTGGATCCAGTAGAACCGCTGGACGCGTTTGTCCGGAACGGACACGAAACTGCGGCGGTAGAAGGCGTTCCACCAGCGCCGATGGCCGGCGACGAGGGCGTCCGGGTTCACCGCCGAGGCCCGGTGGACCCTCCTGATCGCCTCGGCGGTGTGGGTCGGCTCCGGGAACCCGTACGCGATCGTCGCCGCCAGGAGCCGTCGCGTGCCGACGGTCCGCTCACGCCACGCTGTCGTGTACCCGCCGCCCGCGTGGAGTGGCTGCTCGCAGTACCGGACCGCGCCCGCGGTGGCGAGCTTCGGATCGGGATTGGCCGTGTACTCGGGCGGTTTGCGGATCGTCCTCGTCGTCGCCGACTTCAGCGGCGTGAACCCCCAGTCCGCGGCCGCCTCCCCGGTGAGCGAGACGAGGAGGAGGTCCTGGTCGTCGTGGACCAGCGCGGAGAACCGCACCGAACCCCGGGTGGTCGTGATCGTGCCGCCGAGTTCGGCGTTGTACAGGTCGAGATGCCAGTCCACCGCCGTGATCGCGCCCTCGAAGGTGAGCGTGAGATAGCCGATCGGCAGCCGCGAGTACCCGATGCCCGCTTCCCACTGTCCACGCTGGTCCTGGACCTGGGAGTGGCTGAGCATCACCTTGACGACGTTCGGCTGCGCCCCCGCGTAGAACTGCACGCCGAGGAAGCCGTTGGCGAGGAACGGACCCTCCTGCCAGTTCCGCGGCATGCGCTTCCAGACCATGCGCGCGTCGTCGACGATCCGGCGATGGACGTCCTGCCCGGCGAATGCCGGAGGCGCCCCTTGAGCCCAAAGCCCGCCGAGCGCCGCCGCTCCCGCCGCGACCCTCAGCATCGATCGCCTGGACAGCTCGGCCATGGGTCGCCTCCAGATTCATACTACGTTTACCGCAGATCAAGTCCTGGCGACCGGCATGTTTCCAGAAATAGTCGAGGTTTGGCCATCCCTTTCACTCACGTAGCCGTACAGACATCCGATGTCTCGTCGGACAATTCATCCGTTGTTGAGCAAGCGCGCCTTCAGTGTCCGGACGGCCGCGCCGGACACGCCACGCTGCCGGGCCCAGCCGGCGAATCCGCCGAAGTCGTCCTCGACACTGTCCAGCAAGGCGTTGATCGTGCTCTCCGTGCACCGGAACAGTTCCTCCGGCAAGCCGAGGGGGCGGAACCGCTCGATCACCCGGGGAAGGCTGTACGCGCTGCGCAGGTAGTCCTGGACGATCAGCTCGCGCGGCGCCCCGGCGAGCCCGAGCGCGAGGGCCGTGACGACGCCGGTCCTGTCCTTGCCCGACGCGCAGTGCACCACGACGGGACGGGTCAGCAGGACCGCCAGGAGCTCCATGGCGATCGACAGGTTCTCGTCGTGCCGGAGATGATCGACGTAAATCTCCTCCAGCGCGCTCGACCGTCCGCTTTGGACGGTCTTCAACGGCACGTTCACATACCGGACACCGGGTAACTCCGCCCGGCCCTCGCTGACCGTCTCGGCACTGGAGCGGAGATCGAGGACCCCCTCGATACCGAACCGGCCGAGCAGGAGTTCCTTGTCGGTTCCGGTCAGCGCCTGCAAGGTGTCACTACGGAACAGCCTCCCCCGCCGGATCGGCCCGCCGCCGGTGTCGCGGAAGTTGAACGCGCCGGTGAGCGCGGACGCCACCGCGGTCACCGGGAATCCTCCGCCGTCTCGCCGAAGGTGATGGTCCCGGCGGAACCGTCGACGGTGATCACCTGACCGGTGACGATCCGCGTCGTCGCGCCCGGAACGCCGACCACGGCCGGGATCCCGTGCTCCCTGGCCACGGTGGTGCCGTGGGAGATCATCCCGCCCGTTTCGGTCACCAGCGCCGCGGCCGTCAGGAACAGCGGCGTCCACCCGGGATCCGTCGTCGCGGCGACGAGGATCTCGCCCGGTTCGATCCGGGCCCCGTCCGGATCGTGGATCACCCGCGCCCGGCCGGTCACCGCCCCGGCCGCCGCCGCCAGCCCGGTGAGGTCACCACCGTCCGAAGTGGATTCGAGGGCGGGCGCGGTGCCGTCGGAAAGCACGACCGACGGCACCCGGGGCCGTCGGGATTCCCGCTCCCAGATCTCCCTGCGCCGTGCCACGGTCGCGCGGAAGTCCCTGCTGCCCAAGGCTTCGCGGACTTCGGCGAGATCGAGGAACATCACGTCGCCAGCCCGCTCCAGCCGCTCCGCCCGCACGATCTCCTCGCCGACGAGGAGCAGTTGCGTCCGGAGAGCGGCGAAACCGCGCATGAGGCAGAACTTCGGGAACTCACGCAGGCCACGCAACCGTCGAGACCGCCGGAGCAGGAACCGGGCGAGCAGCGCCCGGTGCAGCTTGGTCACCGGAAGCCGCCGGGTGAGCTCGACGATCCGCGCTTCGGCCGCCGCGGCCGCCTGCTCGAAGCGGGTTTCCGGATCCTGCTCCTCTCCTTCCGCGCGAAGCAGGTTCGAGAGCATCGCGAAAACCGGCTCCGGGTCATCGGTCCAGCGAGGCACCCCGAAGTCGATCTCCGAGGTCGCGCGGCAGCCGTATTCGGTCAGGAACGCGGCGACGCCGTGCTGGATCGCCTCCGGCAGGGTCCCGGCGAGGTGTTTGGCGGCCAGTTCGTCGGGCGCGGTTTCCAGCAACAGCCGGAAGGCCTCGTCGTCACGACGGATCGCGGCCGCCGCCCGCCACAACGCCAGATCCATCTCGGTGGTCGGATTGTGCGGGATACCCCGGAAAACGGTGACCACCTCGGCGTCGCTCACGTGACCGCGCAGCAACTGCCCGGCCAGCTGCCCGCCTGTCCCGCCCGCGGTGTTGGCGTCGCGAGGGAGGTTCGCCTCGATCCGGCAGACGTCACGCCGGACGGATTCCACAAAGGACAGCCGTTCTTCCGCCGTCGCCTCGGCGGGCCCGGTGAAGGCGGCGATCCGCCGTTCGGCGTCGCGGACGACGTTCGCACGGGCCTGATCCGGCCACAGCCACGCGGGGATCATCCGTTCCCAGCGGCGACGCCGTTTCTTCGGTGGGACGTCCTCCTCCGAGCCGGACGCCACCGAGGGGAACCGGCGGTCACGGCCGAGCTGCTCGACGAGCCGCCCCGAAGGCGCGGCGAGACTGTCCACGAACGCGGCCATCTTCGGCCGCTTCGCCGGGCTCCGCACGCCGTCGGTGATGTCCCAGTACAGCCACCCGTCCACGTCGGTGATCTCGTCGGAGAAGCCGAGCGCGCTCATGTACGCCGCCATCCCGCGCTGGCGTTCGCGGATCATGGACGCGCCCATCGGCGTGAAGGGCCGGCTGATCCCCTGATAGACGTTGACCGACCAGTACGCGCGCGATTCGTCGCTCTCCGGGACGGGGAACAGCGTGGTGATGTGCCGCGACTGGGTCAGCCACAGCTCGCCCTCGCCGTTGAACGCCCACTCGACGTCCTGCGGCGCACCGAAGTGCTTCTCCAGATGCCTGCCGACGGCCACGAGTTCGCCCAGCCGTGACGGCGTCAGGCAACCGTCGCCCGGGCCTTCGAGGGATTCGCCGTCGACGGTCAGCCGATAGTGATCCGGGGTCACCGCGCCGGAAACCACCGCTTCACCCAAGCCGGGAGCGGCGTCGACGATGATCTCGGAACGTTTGCCCGACACCGGATTCGCCGTGTACAGCACGCCGGCGCATTCGGCGTCGACGAGGCGCTGCACGATCACCGCGATGGCGGGTCCGCGATCGGTGCCGTGCGCCGCCCGGTACCTGGTCGCCCGCTCCGACCAGAGCGAGGCCCAGCATCGGCGCACCGCCGACAGCACCTCGCCGGAGCCCTGGACGTCGAGGAAAGTGTCGTACTGCCCGGCGAAACTGGCGTCCGGCAGATCCTCGGCCGTCGACGAAGACCGCACCGCGACCGCCACCGGCTCGCCTCGCGAAAGCCGTTCGTACGCCTCGACGATCCCGGTTTCGAGCCGGGCCGGGATCGGGACGGTCAGGACGTGGGCCCGCAACCGGTCCGCCAGTTCGGCCAGCCGTCCCTCGTCGCCGGACGGCACCCTGGTCAGCTCGCCGAGCAACCGCGGCCCCTCGCCGTCGGAGAGCACCTGCCGGTACGCGGCGGTCGTGACGCAGAAACCCTCCGGCACGGGAAACCCCGCCGAAGTCATTTCCGCGAGGTTCGCCGCCTTGCCGCCGACGAGGTCGCGCGGGCTTCCTCCCGCTTCGGCGAGCTCGAGAATCACTTTCATTACCTCCAGGGAGTGTTTGCTTAGCCTAAGCTTGCATCCTCAACCTGGGTTGAGTTCAAATGATGTCATGGAATCCGCATCGATCAGAGAGGTCGCCGACCGGTTCGACCTTCCGGTTTCGACCCTGCACTACTGGGAACGCCGCGGACTGATCAAGCCGCACCGGCGATCCGGCTGGCGTTACTACGACACCGACCAGCTCTACCGGATCGCCCTGATCCGGCTGTGGCGGGACACCGGCCAGCTCAGCCTCGACGAGATCGCGACCGTGCTCGCCGGGCGCACCGCCACGTACGACTGGCGGGACACCGTTTCGGCCCGTATCGAAGCTTTGGAGTCCCAGCTCGAAAAGCTCGCCACCGCGCGGACCTATCTGCACCATCTGCTTCGCTGCCCCGAAAACACGCTGGAACGCTGTCCGGAATTCCGGTCCACAGTGGAGCTTCCGGGCGCTTGACCTCAAGCCGGGTTGAGGGGGCAGGCTACCGGAGTATGACCGCCCGTGGCCTGATCGACACCACCGAGATGTACCTCAAAGCAGCCTACGAGCTGGAAGAGGACGGTGTCGTCCCGTTGCGCGCCCGGATCGCGGACCGGCTCGAGCAGAGCCCGCCGACGGTCAGCCAGACCGTGGCCCGCCTCCAGCGTGACGGCCTCCTCCTGGTCGCCGAGGACCGGCGGCTGGAGCTTTCGCCGGAGGGACGGCGGATCGCGGTGCGGGTGATGTGCAAGCACCGCCTCGCGGAAACACTCCTCTATCGGGTGATAGGGCTGGACTGGGTCCGGCTGCACGACGAGGCCTGCCGCTGGGAACACGTGATGTCCGACGCCGCCGCGCGCCGGATCTTCGAACTCTGCGGCGGGCCGCGGTTCAGCCCGTACGGCGGGCCGATTCCCGGCTTGGCCTTTCTCGGCCTGTCCGGCCTTCCCCCGGTGCCGGCGCCGCCGGGAATGCGGCCCGCCACCCATGCCGGACGGCAAGAGGTCCGGCTGCACCGGATCAGTGAACGGATCCAGGACGATTCCGCCTTCCTCGGAACGCTTCTGGCCGCGGGCCTCACCCCTGGAGCGCGAATGACGCTCACCCCGGCCGACGGGCGGCGGTTCGAAGCGCGGACGGCCACGGCGACCGTGCTCCTCGAGCGAAACCAGGCGTCGAAGATGATCGTCTGCGATCCCACCGCGCCGAATTCCGCCGTTCCGGCACGCACCCGCTGCGTCGCCGGTCGCTGACATTGTTCTTTCGCGCATTGCATATCGTTTTCGAACAGGCGTGCGCGTTCCGCCGGGGCAAGGCAGTAAGATGTCATATGATCTGCCGATCTGATGTCCACATCCGGGGGCCGAAGGAGGGAGACCGCCATGCCACTTCGAGCGGCCAGTACAGCGAGACTCTCGTCCACTGTGGTCGACCAGTTCGAGGAACTGATCGAGACCGGCGAATGGCCGGTCGGCTCCCGTATCCCGCCGGAACAGGAGCTGGTCGAGCAACTCGGGGTCGGGCGCAGCACGGTCCGCGAAGCCGTCCGTGCCCTTGAGCACGCCGGGCTGCTGGAGCCGCGCCGCGGCGACGGCACTTACGTCAGAGCACGGCACGGGCTGTCCGCGGCCCTGCTGCGGCGAACCCGCGCCGCGAACGTTCTCGAAGTACTCGAAGTCCGCAACAGCATCGAGCGGCAGGCCGCCAGGACGGCGGCGGAACGCCGGGACGCCGAAGACATCGCCCGGATCACCACCGCACTCGCCGCCCAGCACGAAGCACGGGACGCCGGCGACGAGGACGCTTTCCTCGCCGCGGACAACGAATTCCACGCGGCGATCATCGCCGCCACGCACAACGCGGTCCTGATCGAATTGTGGGAGGGCCTCAGCTACGCGCTGAGCAGCGGGGTGGCGACGGTGATGGCCGAGCTGCGCCGCGAGCACATCGACTTCCCGGATCACGACACCCTCGCCGAGGCCATCACCGACGGCGACGCCGACCGCGCCGAACGGGCCGTCGCGGTGATCATCGACGCCGCCGTCGCGGTGCTGACCAAGGCACAGAAGAAAACCGCTTCCCGTAAAAGGAAAAGCACGCCGAAGCGCCGTTGAGCGAACCGGGCCGGTCAGCCGAGACGGATGGCCGGCCGGTACAGATCGAACCAGTGGTGGAGATCCAGCACGCGGTCCAGACCGTGCCGCGTCTGGCCGGTCAGCGTCGCCGCGTCGGCCTGGACGGCGTCGTACACCCAATCCCGGTTCACCAGCTGGAAAACCGGCGAATCGAGGTCCGCGAGCACCTCTTTCGCCTGCGACTGAAGGGCGACCGCGTATCCGGTGTCCTGTGTGGACGGATACGGGCTCTTCAGCCGCTCGGTGACCGAGACCGGCAGAAGATGCTTCGTCGCTTGCCGCAACAGGCTCTTCTCCCTGCCGTCGAAGGTCTTGAACGCCCACGGGGTGTTGTAGACGTACTCGACGAGCCGGTGATCGCAGAACGGGACCCGGACCTCCAGGCCGACCGCCATCGACATCCGGTCCTTGCGGTCGAGCAGCACCCGGACCCACCGGGTCAGGTTCTGGTGACAGATCACGCGCATCCGTTGTTCGAGGGCGTCGTCCCCCGGCAGTTGCTCGACCTCCGCGACCGCGGAGGCGTACTCGTCGGCGGCGTAGGCAGGCACGTCGAGCGCCTCACGGACGTCACGGCGGAGCAGGTTCTCCCGATCACTGGTGACCGCGTTGCGGAACACCAGCCACGGGAACATGTCGGTGGTGCGGGATTCCTCTTCGAAGAACCATCGGTAGCCGCCGAACACCTCGTCCGCCGCCTCGCCCGACAAGGCCACTGTGGACTGCCGCCGGATCGCCTTGAACAACAGATAGAGCGAGAGGTCGACGTCGCCGAGCCCGGACGGCATGTCCCGCGCGGCGACGCAGGCCCGGCGCACGTCGGGATCGGTGAGCTCGGCGGGATCCAGCATGACGTTCTCGTGCACCGAGCCGACGAGATCGACGACGTCGCGGATGAACGGCGAGTCCGGGGCGTCGCGCATCTCGTCCGGACGGAAGTTCTCCTCCTGTCCGGCGTAATCGACCGAGAACGTGCGCAGCGGCTCCCCCGACTCCGCGAGCCGCGACGCCGCGATCCCGGTGACCGCGCTCGAATCCAGCCCGCCCGAGAGCAGGACGCACCGTGGCACGTCGGAGACCAGTTGACGGTGCACGATGTCGGTCATCAGCTCACCGACCCGTGCCACCGTCGCGTCCTGATCGTCGGTGTGCGGAGCCGTCCGCAGCCGCCAGTAGGTGTGCGAACGGATCCCGCGGTCGTCGACGGTGACGATCGTCCCCGGCTCGACCTCGTGCATGTCCTTCCACAGCGACCAGCCGGGCTTCTTGGTGAAAGCGACCAGTTCGCGCAGACCGTCCGCGTCGACGACACGCGGCGCCCGCGGGTTCGCCAGGATCGCCTTCGGCTCGGAACCGAACAGCACGCCACCGGAGGTCGCCTGGTAGTAAAGGGGTTTCACGCCCATGCGATCCCGGATCAGCACCAGCTTCGCGGTGCGGGAGTCCCAGACGGCGAAGGCGTACATGCCGTTCAGCCGTTCGGCGACCCCCTCTTCCCATTCCAGGTAACCGCGCAGAACGACTTCGGTGTCGCTGTCGGTGTGGAACCGATGCCCCTTGTCCCGCAGTTCCTTCCGGAGCTCGGTGTAGTTGTAGACCTCACCGCTGTAGACCAGCGCCACTTCGCCGGCCGGGGTGCCCGCCGACATCGGCTGCACACCGCCGGGCAGGTCGATCACCGCGAGCCTGCGGTGCCCGAGTGCGGCGTGGCGGTCCAGCCAGACACCTCCGGCGTCCGGACCGCGGCAGGACATCGTGGCCGTCATCGCGTCGAGGATCGGGCGCTGGCTCCGTAGGTCGTCCTCGAACGACACCCAGCCGGTGATTCCGCACATTTCGCCTCCCAGTAACTTGGTGTCAGCCGAAAACGGGTTCCGCGGTCCGCGTCCGCTTCAGTTCGAAGAAATACTCGAATCCGGTGAGTGCCCGGACGCCGTCGAAGATCCGGCCCGCGGCCTCACCGCGCGGGACCTGGGCGAGCACCGGGCCGAAACAGGCGCTGCCGTCGATCCGCACGACCGGCGTGCCGAGGTCGGGCCCGATCGCGGTCATCGCCTCGTCGTGGCTCGTGCGGATCGTGGTGTCGAGTGTCGTGTCCGTTCCCGCGACGGCCAGTCCCGCTGGGAGCCCGGCCGCTTCGAGGGCCAGACCGGTGACCTCGCGGTAGTCCTCGTTCCCGCCGGGATGGATGCGGGTGCCCATCTCGGTGTACAGGGGTTCGACGACCTTCTCGCCGTGGTCACGGGCGGCGGCCGCGATGACCCGCGAGAGGTACCAGCCTTCGCGCATCATCACTTCGTACTTTTCGGGCAACTGGTGGCCTTCGTTCAGCACGGCGAGGCTCATCAGGTGGAAGCGCAGGTCGATCTCACGTACTTCGGCCGCTTCGAGCAGCCAACGCGAGGTCTGCCACGCCCACGGGCAGATCGGGTCGAACCACAGGTCGGCCCGGACGGAGGTTTCGGTCATGGCTGTCCTCGTTTCTGGAGACAAGGTGGGGTCGCGTGATCAGAGGGACGACACGCGTGTCCAGACGGACGACAAGCGTGTCGTCCGTCCAATCACGCGACATGTCCGTCCAATCACGAGTGACGTCCGTCCAATCACGCGTAAGGCGAGCAGGATCACGCGGAACTACGCGAAGGTGGCCGGGGTGTACGCGCCTTCGGTCCGCGCGGCCTGCAGTACTTCCGGGTAGATGACCGACTTCGGGCGGTCTCCCGCCACGATGACGATCATCAGGCTCTCTTCCGTCCCGGGAGCGGCCGCCAGGTTGGTGAACCGGCGCTGGAGCCCGGCCGGCAGGGAGATCACGTCGAACGGGCCGAGGTCGACGTACAGGTCGTCCTCGTCGTTGCAGCGGAACCGCCAGGTGCCGCTCAAGGGGATGAACGTCTCGTTCGTGTCGTGGTTGTGCAGGATCGTGCCGTTCCCCGGCGTGGCCTTGATGTAGGCGAGGTTGAAGCCCTCGGCGACGTCGATCGGCGCGTTCCCCGAACTCTTCGCGCCGATCGGGGAGATCACCTGGTCGTCGTCGGCGCCGTTGCGCTCCGGCGGCCGGAAGCCGATCACGTTGAACATCACCCGCGCGCACCCCGCGAGCACCGTGTCCGGGGCGCCGCCGTCCGTTCCGGCCAGGTCGGTGAACCTGGCGACCCGGGCGCGGAGGTCATTCTCGCTGAACCGGATACTGGCCATGAGGTCGCTGGACATTCCCGTCTCCGATCTTCGAACGTCGGTCGATCACTGGGGTTTTCCCGTTGCTTCCGGCTTCGATGGTGGTGAGCACGAGGCTGTGTGCGGGAACCACGACGCCGTCCCCGATGGTCACGGGGCCGAGCACCGTCGCTTTGGCACCGACGACCACCCGGTCGCCGATACGCGGATGCCGGGCCTCACCCTCGGCCCTGGCGTTGTCACGCCAGAAGCCGATGGCGCCCAGCGTCACCTGTTGATAGAGGGTCACGTCGTCGCCGATGACGGCGGTTTCGCCGATCACGACACCGTTCCCGTGGTCGATGAAGAATCGTCTGCCGATCCGGGCACCGGGATGGATTTCCACCCCGGTCAGGATTTTCGCCGCGTTCGACAGCAGCCGGGCGAGGATCCGGTGGCCGCCGCGATGCAGCCGGTGCGCGATCCGGTGACTCCAGACCGCGGGCAGCGCGGGATGACAGAGCGCCTCCAGGCGGGAGGTCACCGACGGGTCTTTGTCCATTGTGGTCGCGAGATCCTCGCGCAACCGGATGAGGGACCGCCGCATGTCATCCGGCCGTCTGCTCGGCCTTGACCCAATCCTCCTCGGGACCGGCGTCGGCGAACAGGGTCACGACGACCTGGTCGGGCCCGAACCGTTCGGCGACCTTCTTCGCGCTCAGCCAAGCGGCCGCGGCGGAGGCGCCGATCGAGGTGCCGGTGAGTTTCCGGTAGTCCACCATTCCCCGCAGGGATTCGGCATAGGTGACGTGCAGTTGTTCCGCCTCGGGGAGCTGGGTGTCGACGAACGGCTGACGCAGCCCGTTGCCGAACCCGCCCGCCCCGGCGAACCGGGGCTCGGAATGCGGTGCCCGCTCGGTGCCGTACGGCATTTCCGAGGGCGTGACCCCGGCGACCACGACGTCCGGCCACCGCGTGCGCAGTGCACGGTGGACCCCGGCCAGTGTGCCGCCGGTCCCGATCGCACTGACCCAGGCGGCGGGCCGGTGCTCGCCGAGCTGGTCCAGGATCTCTTTGCCGGTACCGAATTCGTGGGCCGCGACGTTGGCCATGTTCCGGTGTTGCACGAGCGGGGTGAGCGAGGGGTCGTCGGCGGCGATCTTCTCGCACACCTTGATCATCCCGAGCAGACCGCCCGCCGCGTCGGCGAGTTCGATCTCCGCGCCCGTCTTCTCCATCGCGGTCAGCAGGCTCGGCGGGATGACGGACGGGACCACGAGCCGGGTCGGGATCCCCGCCAGTTCACCGAGTCCGGCTAGCGCGCGGGCCATGTTCCCGGCCGAGGCGTCCAGCAGTTTCAGCGGCTCCGGTCCGGTGTGCGCGGCGATCGCCCGGCAGACCAGTGCGAACGCGGTGCGGTCCTTCACCGAACCGAACGGGTTGGCGAATTCGTACTTCGCCAGTACCTTCGCCCCGCCCGGCGGGCCGGGGACCTCGACCAGCGGGGTGTCGCCGAGCCGTCCGGCGAACTCCCGCAACCCGGGATGCCGGGTCAGCGCGACCGCCTGATCCGGTGCCGCGGCGAGCGGTTCTTCCACAGTGAGAGCGATCTCTGGCTGAGCGGTGTCGGTCATGCGAGTCCTTCCCCAGGCGCCACTCGAGCAGCGCGACGATCAGCGCGGCGTGGTGTTCGGGTGCGGATCCCCCTCGGCGGATCCGGATTCTCCGGTGGCGGAAAACGCTCGTACCGGTGGTCCGCGGGACAGGGCCGCCTGCTCGACGGCCGCGCGCGGAACCTGGTTCAGGCTAGCAAGTAAACACCTGCTCTGTCGAACATCAGACGTTCAGTCATCCGCTTGCCCGATGGGCGGCACGAACGGGTGGTCCGCTTCGCCCGAGTTGACCTCAACCCGGGTTGAGGATCCAAGGTTAGGCTAACCACACCTGATCGATCGGAGGCGGACATCGGCACCACGTCCCTGCGCCCGCGCACCCTCACCGCCACGGCGGCGGCCCTGCGGGACGGCACGGTCACGAGCATCGGCCTGACCGAGGCGGCGATGGCCGCCGCGGATCGCGGTGACGCGGTCTACGGCGCCTACTTGACCCGCCTCGACGAGACCGCGTTCGCGGCGGCGAGACGGGCGGACGCCGAACTCGCCGCCGGACTCGACCGCGGACCGCTGCACGGGATCCCGATCGGCGTCAAGGACATCATCGCCACCGCCGAAGCCGCGACGACGGCGCAGAGCCTCGTGCACGACCGCGGCTGGCTGGCGGGAACGGACGCGACGGTCGCCATCCGGCTCAAGGCCGCGGGCGCGGTGCTCACCGGCAAGACGACCACGATGGAGTTCGCCTGCGGGATGCCGGAACAGGAGCACCCCTTCCCGATCCCCCGCAATCCGTGGCGGACCGGACGCTGGGCGGGCGGTTCGAGTTCGGGCGCCGGGATCGGTGTCGCGACCGGGATGTTCCTCGCCGGGATCGGCTCGGACACCGCGGGCAGCATCCGGGTGCCCGCGGCGTTCTGCGGGGTCACCGGCCTGATGCCCGGGTACGGCCGGGTGCCCAGAACCGGCTGCGTGCCGCTGGGCTACAGCCTCGACCGGATCGGCCCGCTGGCCCGTTCCGTACGGGATTGCGCGGCGGTGCTCGAAGTGCTGGCCGGGCCGGATCCGGCCGATCCCGATTCCGCGACCGGGCCGGTGCGGCGCCCCGAATTCCGCGGCGATCTCACCGGGCTGCGGATCGGCGTCGTCCGCGACCACCACTTCCCGCCCGGACGCGATCCCGCGTTGGACGGCGTCTTCGCCGAGGCGCTCGCGGTGCTGGCCGGACTCGGCGCGCGACTGAGCGGGATCACGCTGCCGTATCCGGCGGAACTGGTGACGGCCGTTCAGGTGACCGTCGCCAGCGAGGCGCTCGCGCACCACCGCGCGGAACTGTGCCATCGGTGGCTCGACTTCAGCCGCGGGACACGCGGGCTCCTTGCCACCGGCGCGCTCGTCACCGGCGCCGACTACGTCCAGGCCCAGCGCGTGCGGCGGGTCGCGCAGCGGGCGATCGACGGACTCTTCACCGAAGTGGACCTCGTCGTCTGCCCGACGGCGTCCGTCGGCGCGCCCCGGTTCGAGTCGCTGCTCTCCCCCGCCGGGCTGCCGGAGAACGAGGAACTCTTCGGCGTCATCCACACGCCGTACTGGAACGGGCTCGCCAATCCCGTCTTGGCGCTGCCCATGGGGTTCACCGCCGACGGGCTGCCGCTTTCGCTGCAGTTGGCCGGGCCGGTGCGCGGCGAAACGGAACTGCTTGAGGCGGGCGACGCGTTCCAGTCGGCCACCGGCTGGCATCTGCGGACCCCGCCGGAGCCGTCATGAGCGTGCCGGAGATCCGCGTACTGCTCGCGGCCGCGACCCTGCCGGCCACCGAACCCGAGATCGCCGGGCTCGCCGCTCGCTATTCCTGGCAGCGGGCGGCGATCGACGCGCTGTACGACCTCCCCGCGGCTCGTCACGCGCTGCCCGTCCTCGGCTTCCGGACGGGTGATGAAGAGGCAGTAGGAACAGGAAAGGTTTCATGAGCACGTCTTCTCCCGCCCACTGCCGCGACCACCTGGTGCTCGCGCTGGCCTGTCTCGGGTCGTTCGTGGTGGTGCTGGACGCCACGATCGTCTCGGTCGCCCTGCCAAGGATCCGCGCCGATCTCGGCTTCTCCGCCGCGACGCTGCCGTGGGTGGTCAACGCGTACACACTCGCGTTCGCGGGCTGTCTGCTGCTCGGTGGCCGATGCGCGGACGTCTTCGGACGGCGCCGGGTGCTGCTGGCCGGGATGGGCCTGTTCGCGGGGGCGAGCCTCCTCGCCGGGCTGGCCGCGGATCCGGCGCTCCTGCTGGCCGCGCGCGCCGGACAGGGCGTCGGCGGCGCGCTGCTGATGCCCGCGACGTTGTCGCTGTTGACCGACACTTTCCCGGCGGGGCCGAGGCGTGCCCGCGCGCTGAGCACGTGGAGCGCGATCGGTGCCGTCGGCGCCGCGTCCGGTCCGCTGACCGGCGGCCTCCTGACCGAGTTCGCCGGCTGGCGTTGGGTGTTCTTCGTCAACGTGCCCTTGGGTCTGGTCGCGGTCGCCGGCACGCTGGCCCTGCTGCCCGGCGGTTCCCGGTCCGGATCGGCGTACCGGCTCGACGTCGTCGGCGCCGTCCTGGCGACGGCCGGGCTGACCGGCGTCGTGTACGCGGTGATGGAGTCGGAGACCTTGGACTGGAGCGCACCGGAGGTGTCCGGTCCGCTGATCGCGGGAATCGTGCTGTGCGGGCTGTTCCTGCTGCACCAGGGGCGGTGGGCGGCGGCCCCGCTGGTGCCGTTGAGCCTGTTCTCCCATCGCGCGGTCCGCGGCGCGAATCTGGTGATGTTCCTGCTGGGCCTGGGTTTCTTCGGTGCTCCGGTGCTGATCTCGTTCGTCCTGCAGTACGTGCACGGCGCCGGTCCGCTCGCCGCCGGGCTCGGTTTCCTGCCGGCGGGCCTGGCGATGTTCGCCGGTGCCAAGGCCGCCGGTCCGCTCACCATCCGGCTCGGTGCCCGTCGCGCGGCGGCACTGGGCTGCGTGCTCGGGGCGGCAGGTCTCGCCGGGGTGGCCGTCTCACTCGGCACCGGCGGTTCGTCCGTGGCGATGATCGTGCTGCCGAGCGTGGTGTTCGGTTTCGGTACCGCGTCGGCGTTCACCCCGTTGACGGTGGCGGCGACCAGCGGCGTGCCCACCACCTCGGGCGGGGTGGCCGCCGCCGTGCTCAACACCGTGCGGCAGACCAGTGGCGCGATCGGTTTGGCCGTGCTGACCACGATCGCCGCGGCCGCCGCGGGCGGGTCTTCGACGCAGGAAGGACTCGCGCACGGGTATGCCTACGCGTTCGCCGTCTCGGCGGGCTGTGTGGCCGCCGCGGCGGTGGCCGGCATGCTCGTCCTCCCGCCGCGAACCGCGGAACGGCTCGCCGCCGCCACCGGCCGGGTCCGGGGACTCGACGGCGACCCGGTGCCCGGCGCGGTGGTGCTGCTGGTGAATCCGGACGGTGGTCGCGTCGTCCGCACCGTCACCGACGAGACCGGCTGGTACCACGCGGCGCCGACGGCTCCGGGGCCGCATCTGGTCATCTGCACCGCGCCCAGCCATCAGCCGTCGGTCGGCCGGATCATGGCCGACGACACGCCGGTGCGGCACGACGTCGTCGTCGGACAGGTGGGTCCGTGAGCCGCGCGTCATCGTGCCGCCGCGGCGAGCCGCGGCACGATCCGCTCGGCGGTGTACGCGAGGGCGAGTGCGGACGGGAACGCGAGTGCTTGCGCTTCCGCCTTATCGATCGGGAGATAGGAACCCCGGTGTACAGCGGGAAGCCGCGCGAAAAGCGGCTCGGACTCGAACGTCTGCCGCTGCTGGACCGATTCGTAACTGACCAGCATGATGTCCGCGTCGAGCAGGTCGAGCCGCTCCGGACCGACCGCCGCGACACCCTTCGTCGTGGTGGAGCGCAGCTGGGTGACCTTCTCCGACAGCCGCAAACCGAACTGCGCCAACGAAACCGCCAGCACGTCCTCGGGTGCGTTCTTGGTGTACACCTGTCCCGCGCCGCTCACCGAACTGCAGCTGAACGTCTTCCCCGCGAGCCCTGCGGTGTCCCTGGCCGTCGCGATCTTGCCCAGCGTGCCGCTGATCAGCTGTTCCGCCGCGGAGTCCTTGCCGAGCGCCCGGCCGATCCGCCGGGTGGTCTCCTGCCACGGATCGAGGTTCGGCCCGGCGACGTAGCCGAGCACGGGCGCGATCTCGGCGAGCCGCTGGTAACCGGTTTCGAGGTAGTAGTCGCCGGCGGCGAGGAACAGGTCCGGCCGCAAGGCGGCGAAGTGTTCCAGTGGGCGGTCCGGCCCCGTCCGCACCAGTTCGGGCCGGGCGGTCCCGAGCAGCGGCGCGATCCACGGCTGGATGCGGTCCGGCGTCGACGTTCCCTCCTGCATGGCCACCGGGATGACGCCGAGCGCCACGGCGGCGTCGGCGTCCTGTCCGAAGCCGAGGGCGATCACCCTGGAGGGCAAGCGATCCAGCACCGTGGGGCCGAGTTTTCCTTCCAGCGTCACCGAAAACCCGCCCGTTGGGGCGGTGTCCCCCGCCCTTCCGGGCGTACATCCGGCCAGCACGAAACCGGCCGCACCCGCCAGGAAGAGACGGCGGCCAGGCCTGCCGGATAGGTCCATCAACTGCATCTGCGCACTCCACGAAGTCGGACACCGAACGGAGGTTTCCCGGATCACACCGACGCGGCACCGAGGTGACGGGCAGGCGCGACCTACTTAGGTAAGGCTGCCAAAACATCGGTTGTTGCGCTAGTCATACGTCTGCTGTTAGGTTGAATCCTGCCCGCAATCGGGCGTGCTTCCCTTGCGAAAGGCTCACTGTTCGAGCCGATGCAGCGACGGTCGGGTTCCGGGCTTCGGCGGCTGCATGTTTCGACGTTCGTCATCCACGCACTTGGGGGTGCAAGTGAACGAGGCCGCCGAAAGTACCAAGCCCCGATATCAGATTCCTTCCGCACGACGGGGATCCGTTGTCGACGAAGAAGATTTCGCAGTACTCAGAACGGTTCTGCAGAACGACCTCGCGTTGACGGCGGGGCCCTGGCGAGACCGGTTCGAAGCCCAGTTCGCCGCGTACACCGGCTCTCGCCACGCGTTGTCGGTGACCAGCGGCACGGTCGCACTGGAGATCGCCATCCGGCTGCTCGACCTCCAGCCCGGCGACGAGGTGATCGCGACCACCCAGACGTTCCAGGCGTCGATCCAGCCACTGCTGGATTCGCCGGCGATCGTCCGGTTCTGTGACATCGATCCCGAAACACTCAACCTCGATCCCCGCAAGCTCGAGGCGCTGATCACCCCGCGGACCAGGGCGATCATCCTGGTGCACTACGGCGGGAATCCGGCCGACATGGCGAAGATCTGCGCGATCGCGGCCCGGCACGACGTACTGGTGCTCGAAGACTGCGCGCACGCGCTCGGATCGGCCTATCGCGGACGGCGGCCCGGTTCACTCGGCGACATCGGCACGTTCAGTTTCCATTCCTCCAAGAACATCACCACCCTCGGCGAAGGCGGAATGATCACCTTCGACCGCGACGACTGGGCCGTCCGGGTGGACCGGATCCGGTCGAACGAGGTCGACATGGTCGCCGGCCCGGTCAGCGGGATCCTCGGCTCCCCGCCGGAAACCCTGCCATGGATGAAATTCTCCGAAGCGGTGTACCGGGAATCGGTCGCCGGGATCCACGGCGCGGGAACGAACGCGACGCTTTCCGAGGTCGCCTGCGCCGTCGGCACCGTACAGCTGCGGAAACTGCCGTCACTGGTGCGAAGGCGGCGCGAGATCGCGGCCAAACTCGACGCGGTGCTCGGCGGATATCCGCAGATCCGGCTGCCTCTCGTCGATCCGGGCGACGAACATTCGTACCACCTCTACACATTCTTCGTCACCGAAGGCGATGACGTCCGCCACGCGCTCGTACGCGCGCTCGATCGCCGCGGCGTCGAGATCCAGTTGCGGTATTTCCCCTTGCACCTCACGCCGGAATGGCAGTCCCGGGGGCACGGCCCCGGAGAATGCCCGACGGCGGAACGGCTCTGGTTCTCCGAGCACATGAACCTCCCGTGTCACCCCAATCTGACCGACACCCAGGTCGCGCTCCTGTGCTCCGCGCTCCGAAGCAGCCTCAACGAGGTCTTCGGCAGACGAGCCGTGCTGAGCCACAGCTGACCTGATCCCGCCCGAAAGACCGGAGCGAGTTCCGTCATGCCCTACATCCATGTCCAGATCCTGGAAAACCGCCTCACCGAAGAGACCGAGCCGAAACTGATCGCCGCGATCACCGACGCGGTGGTCGAAACCTACGGCGAAGACATCCGTGAACACGTGTGGGTGGTACTGGACCCGGTACCCGCACACCGCTGGGGCCTCGGCGGAAAACCCGCCGCACCAAGGCCTTCCTGACCGGCGCCCTTCCGAACAGCTGGGAGTACTGGTGAAATTCGGCTTGAACTTCTTCCCCGTCTTCTCCCCCGACCGCAAAACGGCGGGTGACTACTACCGCGAAGTCATCGATCTGTCCGAACGGGCCGATCGAGCGGGACTCGAACACGTCCAGACCGTCGAGCACCACGGATCCCCCTACGGTGGATACAGCCCCGACCCGATCACGTTGCTCGCCGCGATCGCGGCGAGGACCGAACGGATCCGAATCACGACCGGCGCGGTGATCCCCGCGTTCCTCCACCCGCTCAAGCTGGCGGGCAAACTCGCCATGCTGGACAACCTTTCCGGCGGACGGCTGGACGCCGGATTCGGCCGCGGCTTCCTGCCGGACGAGTTCGACTGGTTCGGCGTCCCGATGGACGAAAGCCGGCGCCGCTTCGACGAAGGCGTCGACGCCTGCCGGCGTCTTCTGTCCGAAGTGGACGTCAAGATCGAGGGCGAGTTCCACAGCTTCGGCCCGGTGACGCTGTTGCCCCGGCCGGTGCAGCAGCCGTATCCGCCGTTCTTCGTCGCCTCCGCCTCGAATCCGGAGTCGTGCGCCGCGGCGGGCACCGCCGGTCACCACCTCCAGGTGGTCCCGTCGATCGTCAGCAAGGAGACGCTGACCGAGATGATCGAGGGCTACCGCACCGCGTGGGCGGCTTCGGGACGGCGCCCCGAGGACGGCCGGATCCAGATCAAGTACACCTGCTATCTCGCCGAGGACCGGGCGACCGCGCTGGCCTGGGGCGAGAAGTTCGAGAACAACTACATCGAGCAGATGAGCGGCGCGATCGCCTCGTGGGCGTCGACCACGTCGGGCGCGTACCAGGGCTACGAGAAGCTCATCGAGAAGGTCCGCGCGTACGACTTCGAGGATTCCTTGGCACAGAACAAGGTTCTCGCCGGAACGCCGGACGACGTCGCCGGGCAGATCAGCTGGATCGCGGAGAACTTCGGCAGCGACCTTTCGGTCAGCGTGCAGCTGAACCCGGGCTACCTCGACCACGAGCACGCCGTCCGTGCACTCGACCTGTTCACCTCCGGCGTGGTCCCCCGCTTCGATGCCTGAGCCGGACGCCGACGTCGTCGTGGTCGGGCTGGGCGCCTGGGGCTCGATGGCCCTGTGGCAGCTCGCGAGCCGGGGTGTCCGGGCGATCGGCGTCGAACGCCACGGCCGCGGCCACTCACTCGGCGCGTCGCACGGTGGCAGCCGGATGTTCCGGATCACCTGCCTGGAACATCCCGGGCTGGTGCCGTTGGCCCGCAGATCCGGCGAACTGTGGGACCTGCTCGGGCGCCAGGCCGGGAAACCGTTGCTGCACCGGTACGGCGGGCTCCTGATCGGCTCGCCGGATTCGGCGGTGGCCGGCGGAACACTCACCGCCGCGAACGAACACGGCATCGAGGTCGAACCGCTCGACCGCGCGCGGCTCGCCGAACGGTTCCCCCAGCACACCGCGCTGGCCGCGGACGACATCGGCGTCTGGGAGCCGTCCGCCGGGCTGCTGCGGCCGGAGGAGTCGATCCGGGCCGCGCTCGACGCGGCGGAAACCGCGGGGGCACAGGTCTTGACCGGGACCGAGGTCACCGGGATCTACTCGACCGACGACGGCGTCCTCGTGCACAGTCCGGGACGGACCTGGCTGGCGCGGCGCGTGGTGGTGGCGACCGGGTCGTGGCTGCCGTCCATGACGCCCTTGCCGGAGCTCCGGGTGGTGCGAATGCCGGTCACCTGGTTCGAACCCGACGGCGACGCCGACCGTTTCCGGCTGGCGGAGTTCCCGGTGTTCATGCGGGAACTCGACGGCGGCACGGTGCTGTGGGGCTGCGGAGCGGATCCGCCGTACGACGTCAAACTCGGCCTGGAGCAGTTCGGCGCCACCGCGGTCCCGTTCGATCCGCTGGACACCGACCGTTCGGTGACCCCGGCCGACTGGACGGCGCTGCGCGAAGTGCTCGCCGATCATCTGCCCGGTCTGCGTCCGGAACCCTCACGGGTGGCGGTGTGCATGCTGACGCTCACCCCGGACGGGCAGTTCGTGCTCGGCTCGCTGCCCGAAGCGCCGAACGTGATCGTCGCGGGCGGCGACAACGCGCACGGGTTCAAGCACGCCACCGGGATCGGCGAACTGCTCGCGGATCTGGCCACCGGCCACGAACCGCGGATCGACTTCTCGTTCATGGACGTCAAGCGATTCTGCTGACGCGAGCACCTTCTGGAGGGAAAGCCGTGGACCTCGACATCTGCGGACTCGGCGCCGTCTCGAGCATCGGCCGCGACCCCGAAACGATCCACGACGCACTGTGCGCCGGAAGAAGCGGCCTGGGGCCGCTGCGGGTCTACGACACGACGAAGTTCCGGGCGCGAACGGCCTACGAGATCGACGACCGGGCCACTCCCGGCAAGGACGAACCTGGCCGATCGACGAAATGGCTGGTCGACGCGATCTCGCAGGCACTCGAGGGCGCCGGGCTCACCGAGTTGCCGGAGAACTGCCCGGTGCTGGTCGGCACGACACACCGGGAGCAACGCTCGATGGAGCTGTGGTGGCGAGGCGAAGCGGAGGCGGATTTCGCCGACCTGCATTTCGGCACGGCGATCCGCGAACGGTTCGGCACGGTGGAAACGCATACCTTCGCGAACGCCTGCGCGGCGTCGCTGACCGTGCTCGGCCTGGCGGCCGACCTGATCGCGGACGGCGAATACGACACCGTCGTCGTAGCCGGGACCGACGGTCTGACCGAAGCCACCTTCGGCATCTTCGATCGGGTCCAGAGCGGCGTACCGGGCGAAGTGCGGCCCTTCGCGAAGGAACGGCACGGGATGATGATGGGTGAAGGCGCCTCGGCGGTGGTGCTCCGCAGACCGGGCCACGGTGGGCCGGTCGCGGCCCGGCTCCGGTCGGTCGCGCTCAACTGCGACGCCGACCATCCGACGGTGCCCGAGCCGGGCAGTGTCGCGAGGGTGGTGCGGCAGGCGCACGACCGCGCCGGGATCGGTCCGGACCAGATCGACCTGATCGTGTTGCACGGCACCGGAACCGTCCGCAACGACCTGGTCGAGACCGGGATGCTGCACGACGTGTTCGCCGGCGCGAAACCGGCGCTCACCGCGATCAAGGCGTCGACCGGGCATACGCTCGGCGGTTCCGGGCTGCTGAGCCTGATCGTCGCCGCGATCTCCCTGCGAAAACGGCTGGCGCCACCGATCCTCGGTCTGGCCGAGCCGATGGACGAGGCCGAGGGCCTGGACCTCGTCCGCGACGAGCCGCGGGACGGCGAGTTCCGGATCGCCCAGGTCGACGCCTTCGGGCTCAGCGGGATCAACGCCGTGGCGATCCTGGAGGCGGCGTCGTGACCGCCGTCGTCGTGACCGGGGCGGGGATCGCCGTCGACGGTCTGCGCGGGCCGGCCGACCTGCTGCAGCCGTACCGGCGCCACGAGGACGGCTTCGATCCGGAGACCGGGTTGCGTGGCAGGCAGTTCCGGCACCGCGACAGGGCTTCGCGGCTGGCTTCCCGCGCGGCCACGACCGCTCTCCGTGACTCGGGCCTGCTCGGTGAGGACGGCTCGTATCGCGGGGAATCGCTCCGGACGGCGACCGTGGTCAGCACGAACACCGGGAACCTGGACAGCATCTGCTCGTTCCTGGACACGATCGCCGAAGAGTCCGCGAGCCTGCTGCCGCCGACCGGGCTGCCGAACACCTCCAGCAACGTGTCCGCGGGCTGGGTCGCCATCGACCACGGACTGCGCGCGCCGAACCTGACGCTGTCGAACGGGCCGACCAGCGGCCTCGACGCCTTGCAGTGGGCACGGCGGCTGATCCGGCACGGCCGGGCGGACGCCGTCGTCGTCACCGGTGTCGAACCCGACAACCGTTATGTACGAAAGCTTCTCGACGACAACGGCGAGACGCACTGGCCCGACGCGGCGGCCGCGGTCGTGCTCGAATCCGCCGGGGCGGCCCGCCACCGCCGTGCCCGCGTCCGGCTCGTGCTCGGCGAGTACCGGCGAGCCGGAACCGCGCGGGCAGCGGCCTCGGCGGTCACTGGCGAAGCCGTCGCGACCCTGGCCGAACCGGGGATCCGGCCGGGTGAGGTGCTCGACCTTTCCGCTTGGGCCGGACGTCAGTCGGGGGCGCTCGGCGTCCTGCAGTGCGCCGCCGCGAGTGCGCGCATCGACGGCGGCGAAGGCAGCGCGCTCGCCGTGTCCTGCGGCTTACCGGGTGCGGCGGCGGCCGCGATGGCGTTCGCCGGACCGGGCGCAGAACAGCCGTGAACGACCGAAATCGGGGAACAGAGACGAAAGAAGGGGCCTTCATGACCGGGAACAAGCTGATCGAGCCGGAACTGGAAGACCTGCGGACACTGGTGGCCCGCGTGCTGGAGGTCGAGTCCGCGGAGGTGACCGACGAGGCGAACCTCGTCGAAGACCTCGGTGTCGATTCGCTGCTGCTGCTCGAAGTCGCGGCGCGGATCCTGCAGCGCTACGGCATCCGGGTGGGCGACGCGGCGATCAGCGAGGTGGAGACGCTCGACGAAATCCATCAGCTGGTCCTCGCCGGGCAGAAGGGCTGAGCGGGGATGGCACAGAACGGGGACTGGCCGGGGTGGCCGGACGAGGACGTCCGCCGGTACCGCGCCGTCGGCCACTGGCAGGGCGTGACCTTCGGTGAACAACTCTCCGGCTGGGCGGTCCGGTACGCCGACCGGGTCGCGTTGGTGGACGGCGACCGCCGGTGGACCTACGCCGCGCTCGACACCGCCGTACGGCGCCTGACGACCGGGCTCACCGGACTCGGGCTGAAACGCGGCGACAAGGTGATCGTGCAACTGCCGAACCGTGCCGAGTTCGTGCTGCTGTGGTTCGCGCTGACGCGGCTCGGGATCGTGCCGATCCACGCGATGCCCGCCCATCGCCGCAACGAGATCGCGCATCTGGCGGCGATGGCCGAGGCCGTCGCGTACGTCATCCCGGACCGGCACGCCCGGTTCGACTACCGCGAACTCGCCGCCCGCGTCCGTGCCGACGCCGGCATCCGGCACGTGATCGTCGCCGGGGACCCTGGCGGGCACGAGGGCTTCCTCGCGCTGTCGGATCTGCTCGACAACGAACCCGGACCCGACCCCGTCGACCCGCCGCGGGCGAGCGACCTCGCCCTTCTCCTGCTCTCCGGCGGCACCACGGGTATGCCGAAGCTGGTGCCGCGGACGCACGACGACTTCGCCTACAACTCCCGGCGGGCCGCGGACCTCTGCGAGCTGACCGAGGATTCGGTGTACCTCGCCGTGCTGCCCATCGCGTTCAACTACACGATGAGCTGCCCGGGGATGCTCGGTGTCCTCCAGGCGGGCGGGCGGGTCGTGCTCGCTCCCTCGCCTGGTGCGCGGACGTCGTTCGATCTGATCGCACGCGAGGGCGTCACGATCGCGGCCATCAACCCACCGCTGGTGCCGCACTGGCTCGCGGAGTTCGAACACGGTGACACGGATCTGTCGAGCCTTCGTATCCTCCAGGTCGGCAGCGCCCGGCTCGCCGACGACCTGGCGGCCGCGGTCACCAAGACCTTCGACTGCCGTCTGCAACAGGTGTTCGGCATGGCCGAGGGGTTGTTGTGCCTGACCAGGCTCGACGATCCGGACGAGCTCGTGCACACCACGCAGGGCAGGCCGATCTCCGCGGACGACGAGGTCCGCGTGGTCGGCCCGGACGATGCCGAGGTCGGTCCCGGCGAGACCGGCGAACTGCTCACCCGCGGGCCGTACACGCTGCGCGGCTACTTCCGCGCGGCCGAGCACAACGCGCGGGCCTTCACCGCGGACGGTTTCTACCGCACCGGCGACCTGGTCCAGCGGCTCCCGACCGGTCACCTCAACGTCGTCGGCCGGGCGAAGGACCAGATCAACCGCGGCGGGCAGAAAATCGACGCGACCGAGGTCGAAGGCCATCTGCTGGCCTGCCCGGGAGTATTGTCCGCGGCCTTGCTGCCCGAAGCGGACACCGTGCTCGGCGAGCGATCGGTGGCGTTCCTGGTCTGCTCGGGCGAACCGCCGTCCACGAGCACACTCCAGGCCTTCTTCCGTGACCGCGGTGTCGCCGCGTACAAGGTCCCGGACCGGGTCGCGGTCGTCGACGAACTGCCGTCGACCGCGGTCGGCAAAATCGACAAGAAGGCCCTCGCCCGCCGG
Organism: Amycolatopsis sp. WAC 01375; assembly: GCF_003947325.1. NCBI lineage: Bacteria > Bacillati > Actinomycetota > Actinomycetes > Pseudonocardiales > Pseudonocardiaceae > Amycolatopsis > Amycolatopsis sp. WAC 01375. Next base: position 38,327 of record NZ_QHHW01000035.1, on the reverse strand, counting down.
TACCTCGGCTGATTTCGGTTGGAGGAAACGATGTTCTTCCCGTTCTCGGCCGAGTCGCCCGAGCAGCTGGCGGCCGAAGCCGCCACACTCGCGGACCGGGCCGATCCGCTGCCCGCCCTCGCCGCCGAACTCGCCGGACGGCGGCACGGCGCGTGGCGTGCCGTCGTCGTGGGAGAGGACCGGGACTCGGTGACCGGCCGCCTTCGCGCGGTCGCCGCCGGAGAACCCGCCAGTGGCGCCGCCGTCGGCGAGGCGGTCACGGCCGAGAACGCGGTCTGGGTGTTCTCGGGCCACGGTTCACAGTGGACCGGGATGGGCAAGGCACTGCTCGACGGCGAACCCGCCTTCGCCGAGGAGATCGATCACCTGGCGCAGCTGATCGCGGATGAAGCCGGTTTTTCCTTGCACGACGCGCTTTCCGGGTCAGCGGAAGGCATCGAACAGGTCCAGCCGTCGCTGTTCGCCATGCAGCTCGGACTGGCGGCGGCCTGGCGTGCCCACGGTGCCGAACCGGCCGCCGTGATCGGCCACTCCATGGGCGAGACGGCCGCGGCGGTGGTCGCGGGCGCACTGTCCACGGAGGACGGCGTGGCCGTGATCTGCCGCCGCTCCCGGCTGATGCGGCGCGTCTCGGGCACCGGCGCGATGGCGATGGTCGCCCTGCCATGGGACACGGTCGAAACCGAACTCGCCGACGTACCCGAAGTGACCGTCGCCGCGCACTCGGGCCCGACCTCGACCGTCGTCGCCGGCGGACGGGACCGGGTGCAAACCCTGGTGGACCGCTGGGCCGCGAGAGACCTGATGGCGAAACTCGTCCCGGTCGAGGTCGCGTCGCATTCACCGCAGGTCGAACCGATCCTGGCCGACCTGAGCACCGGACTGTCCGCCCTGCGCCCCAGACCCGCACGCGTTCCCGTCTACTCCACCGTCCTCCCCGACCCGAGATCCGCCGCCGCCTTCGACGCCGCCTACTGGACCGCGAACCTGCGCCGTCCCGTCCGTTTCAGCGCCGCCGTGCGGGCGGCCCTCGACGACGGGCACCTCGCCTTCGTCGAGATCTCACCCCACCCGCTGCTCGCCCACGCACTGCGGGAGAACGCGGGCGTCGGGAAGGTGGCGGTGCTGTCCAGCATCCGCCGGGGAGGTGACGCGCTGCTGCGTTTCCGGACGCAGGTCGGGGCTCTGCACTGCGCCGGCGCTCCGGTGCGGCTCTAGGGTTCACGCCGCACGCCGCAGATGGGTCTCGGCAGCCCAGTACGCCGCTCGAAGCTCTTTGGCGACCTCCTCGGGCTCCGACCGAAGACGGCTGGGCAGGGTCTGCAGTACGGCGATCCCCGCCGCGGCGTACCTGGCGTTTCTGTCCAAAGTCTTGGCGTAGTCCTCCTTCGCGAAGTGGAAGTCGTACGAGTCGATCTCCCAAACGAGCCGGACCTTCTTGAAGTAGCCATCGGGGGTCCCGAGGTAGCGGCCGCCGATGTCCCTCAATTCGTGGTTCCACAACGGCTCCGGGAGCCCTGTCCGCCGCCAGACCGCCATCGCGTCGACCTCGGCCACCGATCGCGCTCCTCGCAGGACGTCGCGCAGCACTTCGCGAGGCAACGCGCTGCCACGGTCGCTGCCCGCTTCGAGTTCCCTGGTGAGGGCCCGGGGATTCAGTCGACCTCGCTGAACGGCTTCGGTCAGCAAAGCGCGGACCGGATCGCGCGTGGTGAAGCGGCGGCATTGATCGAGAACCGCCCGGACAAGCGGGGCCACGAGCACACCCTTCGCGACGACCGGCCGGGGCATACGCGTGGTCCGCTCCACGATCACGTATTCCGCGCTGCTGACCTGGCAAGACGAAGGCACCAGAAGGTGGACCTGTCCGATGTCGCCTTTCGGCTCTCGCAAGCCCTGGAGGTGGCAGGCCTGGATACCGGTGACGATCGCTTCCGGCCCACCGTAGACAAGGGCGCCTTCGACCGCCTGCCGCCGAGTCGGCCGTCCAGAACCGAGTAGCACCACTCCGGGCAGCAACCGCTGCCACCGTCCGCCCGGCTGACAACGCCGGTAGCACGTCCTCTTCGAGACGCCGAACTCCACGAGTCTCGCGACGGTGATCACCCCGTCGCGGCTCAACTTGTAAAGGGCCTCGTGATCGCGAGCCCATTCGCCGGATCGCACCACAAGATCCTCGACGGCTCGGAGCAGTCACACCAGCACCGATGTCGCACCCTGTGGACAACTCGCCACATCAGCCCCACTGTGGATAACTCAGCCCTGCGCCCAATGTGGCATTGGGGACGCTGAGTGTCCCCAATGCCACATTGGGCGCACCGAAGTGGGAGCGGAGCGAGCGAGAGCGTCAGGGAAGCGGAGGCAGCGCCGGAGCGTCCAGCCAAGCGTCGAAGAAAGAAGCCAGCGACCGACCAGCGAAGCGTTCAGCAAGTGCCACAAAAGCTGCCGTGGTCACCAGACCGTGCCGGTTCTCCATCGCCCAGGCCTTCACCATCGGGAAGAACACCGCGTCGCCGACGGTGCAACGCAAGGCGTGCAACAGAAGTCCGCCGCGTTTGTACACCCGCTCGTCGAACATCCGCGCCACGCCGGGGTCGGAGAGACGCAGATCGGCGGGTTTCGCCTTCATGCGCGCGTGCCAGGTCTTCGCCCACTCGTGCGCGCTCTGCTCGCCGGCTTCCTCGGACCAGAGCCATTCCGCGTAGGTCGCGAAACCTTCGTTCAGCCAGATGTGCCGCCAGTCGGCGACGGTCAGGCTGTTGCCGAACCACTGGTGCGCCAGTTCGTGCACGACGAGCCGTTCGTGGGTGCGCCGTCCGTCGACGTGGTTGGCGCCGAAGATCGACATGCCCTGTGCCTCGATCGGGTCGTCGAGGTCGTCGTCGGTGACGACGATGACGTACTCGCCGAAGGGATACGGCCCGAACAGTCGTTGCAGCGAGTCCATGATCCGGCCCTGCCGCCCGAAATCGCGCGAGAAGGCCCGGCGCAGGCGCGGCGGCACGGCGGCCCGTTGCGGGACCGAGGTGACCACGGTGCCGCCGTCGAGGTTGATCCGGAACGCCTCGACGGAGGGTTGCGAGAACCAGCCGGGCTGGGGGCCGGAGACGAGTTCGACGTCGTCGTACCGTCCTATTTGGACGCTCATCAGGTACGTCGCCGTCGGCTCGGGCCGTTCGAAGACCCACTTCGTGGTGCTCGCGCGCTCGTGTCGCGCCACCAGGTTCCCGGTGACGGCCACGAGATACGGCGACGACGTCGTCAGCGCGACGCGATAGGTCGCCTTGTCGGAGGGATGGTCGTTGCACGGGAACCACGACGGCGCCCCGACCGGCTGGCTTGCGACGATCGACCCGTCGGTCAGTTCGTCCCAGCCGATGTCGCCCCACAGCCCGGGAAGCGGCCGCGGGTTGCCGACGTAATGAATCTCGGCCCGGAACTCGCTTCCGGCCGCTAACGACTTCGCGGGCTTCACGTGCAGCTTGTGCGCACGCCGCGTGTACTTGGCCGGTTTCCCGTTGACCAGCACGCGGTTGATCCGGAACTCGCCGAAGTCGAGTGTGAGCCGCGACAGCGCCTGCGTCGCCTCCGCGGTGATGGCCGCGGAGGCCGACAGCCGGTTGGGACCGATCTTGTAGTCCAGCTCCAGATCGTAGTGCCGGACACGGTAACCGCCGTTGCCGTGCCGGGGCAGATAGGAGTCACCGGAGGTGTCCGAGCCGGGCGATGGCTGCGCGGAGGCCTTCGAAATCACCCGCGAACGAACCCCGCTTCCCTACTTCGTCCAGGCCGAGATGGGATTGCCCAGCCAGCGCGAGTCGGCGGGAACCTCGTCGCCCCGGGTCACCAGAGAGCCCGGTCCGACGGTCGTCCGCGCGCCGATGCTCGCACCAGGCAGCACGATACCGTGTGGCCCGAGCGTCGCTCCCTCGTCCAGGGTCACCGGCGACATCGTCATGATCCGGTCGTGGAAAAGGTGCGTCTGCACGACACAACCGCGGTTGATCGTCGCGCCGTCGCCCAGGCTCACGAGGTCCGATTCGGGCAGCCAGTACGTCTCGAGCCACACACCGCGGCCGATCTTGACGCCCATGGTCCGCAGCCACGCCGGAAGCAGCGGCGTGCCGCCGAGGGAACCGATCAGCCACGGCACGGCGAGCGCCTCGACGAAGGTGTCGGCGAGCTCGTTGCGCCAGACGAACGAGCTCCACAAGGGATGGTCGACGGCGCGGAACCGGCCGACGAGCAGCCACTTCATCGCGGTGGCTGTCAGCGCGGCGACGGCACCGGCGGCGAGCAGCAGCGGCCCGCCGAGCAGCAGCGCGACCAGGAAGCCATACGACGACGCCAGCGCGAAGATCCCGGCGGCCACCAGCACGGTCAGCGCGACACCGCACATCACCGGCACGATGCGGCACAGTTCGACGAGCGCACGCGCCGCCTTCAGCCGCAGCGGCGGCGTGTACGTGCGGCTCGTGTCCGCCGCGCCGACCGACCGGCGGACCGGCAGCGGCGGCATCCCGAGGTACGAGGAGCCCTTCTTCGCCTTGAGCGGGGCCGACGACAGCACGCCGACCAGACCGCGTTTGGGCACCGAACGACCGGGCGCGGCCATCCCCGAGTTACCGAGGAACGCCTGCTTGCCGATCCGGGCGGGCGCGACGTGCAGCCAGCCGTGGCCGAGTTCGTAGGTGGCGACCATGGTGTCGTCCGCCAGGAACGCGCCACTGTCCACCTGGGTCATCTTCGGCAGCGCTAGGACGGTGGACGCCTCGACGTTGCGGCCGACCTTCGCCCCGAGCATCCGGAGCCACACCGGGGTGAACAGGCTGGCGTACAAGGGGAACAGCCCCTCACGCGCCATGCCCATCAGCCGTTCGGTCGCCCACACCTGCCACGCGACGCGGCCGTGCACGGGGTGGTAACCCTCGACCATGCCGATGCTCAGCGAGCGGACGGCGACGAGCACGAGCAAGGCGTAGCTCAGGAAGTACGCGATGGTCGCGAGCGGTGTGAACAGCAGCGCCTGGCCCAGTGCGGCGCCCAGCGAAGGGGCATCGGCGATCGCGTAACCCAGCACCGCGACAGCGGGCAGGGCGGCGACAGCGGGCAGGAGCCCCAACGCGACCGAGGTCGCGCCGTAGACCGAAGACCAGAACCGCGACCGCGGCGGGCGGCTCGGCGGCCACTTGAGCGAATCCTTGGCGGCACGCGCCGCGGGCGCACCGGCCCAGCGCTGTCCGGCGGGCACGTTGCCGCGCACGGTCGACCCGGCCGCGATCTCCGCGCCCTTGCCGATCCGCGCGCCGGGGAACAGCGTGCTGCGCGCGCCGATCCGCGCGTCGGCGCCGATCCGGATCTTGCCGATGTGCACGAGATCGCCGTCCACCCAGTGCCCGGTCAGGTCGACCTCGGGTTCGATGGCGGCACCGCGGCCGAGTTTCAGCATGCCGGTGACCGGCGGCGGCGAATGCAGGTCGACGTCCTTGGCGATCCGCGCGCCGAGTGCCTTGGCGTACGTCGTCATCCAGGAAGCGCCGGCGACACTGTCCGCACCGCTGAACTCGGCGAGCTTTTCGGCCGTCCACAGTCGCAAGTGGACACTCCCGCCGCGCGGGTAGCTGCCGGGGCGGACGCCGCGCAGCAGCAGCCGCGCGCCGGTCGCCGAGATCGCGATGCGGCCCGCGGGGCTGAACAGCGCGATCCACGCGACGGCGATCCACGCCCAGTTCAGCGTCGGCGCCCAAGCGAAACCGGCCAGTGACAGCACGTTCGACAGGGTTGCGGCGATCGTGGTCCAGCGCAGGCCGACCAGTCCCATCAGCGGGATCATCAGCAGCGACTGGATGATCCCGGCCTTGCGCGGGGTCGGCGCGATGTCACGGCGTTCGGTCTTCTCGCCGCTCAGCGCGTCCAGCAACGTGGCCAGCGCGCCGAGCTTCGGATTGGCGTAGATGTCGTTCACCGACACCTGCGGATGCCGGGTGCGGATCCGCGCGATCAGCTGCGCGGCCGTCAGGCTTCCACCGCCGTTGGTGAAGAAGTCGGCCTTCGGGTTGTCGACCGAGACACCGAGGATCTCGGCCCAGCCTTCGGCGAGCCAGCTCTCCGTCGGGGACAGCCCGGATTTGGCGGCGTCCACAGTGGACAGCGGCCAGGGCAGCGCGTTGCGGTCGACCTTGCCGGAGGTACGCGTCGGCAGGTCTTCGACCAGCGCCAGCAGCGGGACGAGGGCCGCGGGCAGCTGCTCGCGCAGCCGGGTCGCGGCCTCGTCGTGGTCGAACTTCGTCCCTCCGGCGGGCACGACGTACCCGACCAGAACCTGGTTGCCGGCCTTGGTACGGCGGACCGCGGCCGCGGCGCCCTGCACTCCGGGCAGCGCCTGGAGCGCGGCGTCGACCTCGCCGAGTTCGATCCGGCGGCCGCCGAGTTTGACCTGCTCGTCGAGCCGTCCGAGGAACAGCAGTCCCTCGGCTTCGGCGCGGACCATGTCACCGCTGCGGTACGCGCGGCGCCAGCCCAGCGAGGGCAGCGGCGCGAACTTCTCGGCGTCTTTCTCCGGGTCGAGGTAGCGGGCCAGGCCGACGCCGCCGATGACCAGCTCGCCGGTCTCCCCCATCGCGACGGGCTCGCCAGCCTCGTTGACGACGGCGAGCTGCCAGCCGGCGAGCGGCAGGCCGATGCGGACCGGGCCCTCGCCGGTCATCTGCGCGGCGCAGGCGACGACGGTGGCCTCTGTCGGGCCGTAGGTGTTCCAGACTTCGCGGCCTTCGACGGCGACGCGTTCGGCCAGTTCCGGCGGGCAGGCTTCGCCGCCGAAGATCAGCAGGCGGACGTCTTCGAGCGCGTCGGCGGGCCACAGCGCGGCCAGCGTCGGCACGGTCGAGACGACGGTGATGCCCTGCGCGACCAGCCACGGGCCGAGGTCGACACCGGTCCGCACGAGCGAACGCGGCGCCGGGACCAGGCACGCGCCGTGACGCCAGGCGAGCCACATCTCTTCGCACGACGCGTCGAACGCGACGGACAGACCGGCGAGCACGCGGTCGCCGGGGCCGATCGGCTCTTCGGCGAGGAAGAGCTGAGCCTCGGCGTCGACGAACGCCGCGGCGGACGCGTGCGAGACGGCGACACCCTTCGGCTTACCGGTCGAACCGGAGGTGAAGATGATCCAGGCGTCGTCGGTCGGCGCGGGGCCGCCTTCGACGCCACCGGGTGAGCCGACGACGGTGATCGCGCCGCCATCGCTGACGACGGCGGCGACGTCGGCCTCACCGAAGACCAGCTCGGCGCGCTCGTCCGGGTCGTCCGCGTCGACCGGCACATAGGCGGCGCCGACGGACAGGATGGCGAGGATCGCGACGTACAACTCCGCGGTGCCGGAGGAGATCCGGACGCCGACACGGTCACCGACGCCGACACCGTTGGCGGTCAGCTTGCGGCCGTAGTCGTCGATCTCCTCGACGAGCTTGCGGTAGGACAGCGTGGTCTCGCCGTCGTCGATCGCGCCCGCGTTGGGGTGGCGGGCGGCGGTCTCGGCGAGGATGTCGATCAGGGTGCGCTCGCCGGCACCGAGGCCGGACCAGAAGAGGGCACGGTCGGCGATCGGCGTGGCGGACGGGGCGACGGTGACATCGGCGACGCAGGCGATCGGCCGGGAATCGGCGGTCAGCGTCATCAGGCGGTCACCACGGGCAAGAAAGAACCATGGGCGCTCAAGCCCATCACACCTTTCGCGAAGTGCGTCATTCGGGCTCGCTCTCCGAATGAGGCGCCCGCTAGCAGACCATTGACTTTACCGCAGGTGGACGACATATCTCGGGAGGGTCTCGGCAGAGTGTCGAACCTCACCGGTGGACACGCCGAAACCCGAGGTCATCGGCGTGTCCACCCAGTGAAATATTCACCTACATCGTGAGAAATCAGCGGGTCTTCGGTTTACCGGCCGCTTTTCCGCCGACCTTGGGCCTTTGCTTCTTTTCCCGCACTCGAATATTCACCCGGACGGGGGTGCCTTCGAATCCGAAACGCTCACGGAACTTCCGTTCGATGAATCGCCGGTAGCCCGCCTCGAGGAAGCCGGTGGTGAACAGGACCAGCGTCGGCGGCCGGATGCCCGCCTGGGTCGCGAACAGCACCTTCGGCTGCTTGCCGCCGCGCACCGGCGGCGGGGTCGCGGCGATGAGCTCGGCCAGCCAGCCGTTCAGCTGACCGGTGGGAACCCGCTGGTCCCAGGACTTCAGCGCGGTCCGCAGCGCGGGCGCGAGCTTGCGCACGGACCGACCGGTGAGCGCGGAGATGTTGACCTTGTCCGCCCACGGCACCCGCACCAGGCCGCGGTCCAGTTCGCGGACCATGGCGTGGCGGCGGTCCTCGTCGACGAGGTCCCACTTGTTGAAGGCGAGCACGCAGGCGCGGCCTGCCTCGACGACCATGGTCAGCACCCGCAGGTCCTGCTCCGAAAGCGGTTCGGCGGCGTCCAGCAGCACGATCGCGACCTCGGCCGCGTCGATCGCGGTCTTGGTCCGCAGCGACGCGTAGTACTCGGCGCCGTTGGCCGAGTTGACCCGTTTGCGCAGGCCCGCCGTGTCGACGAACCGCCAGGTCTCGCCGTCCAGTTCGACCAGCGAGTCGACCGGGTCGACGGTGGTACCGGCGACCGAGTCCACGACGGACCGCTCCTCGCCGGAGAGCTTGTTCAGCAGGCTGGATTTGCCCACGTTCGGCTTGCCGACCAGCGCGACGCGGCGCGGGCCGGTGGTGGCGCGGTCGCCGTCACGCGGCATCGACGGCAGCGCCTTGACGACGGCGTCGAGCAGGTCGCCCGAGCTGCGGCCGTGCAGCGCGCTGACCGGGTACGGCTCGCCGAGGCCGAGCGACCACAGCGAAGCGGTGTCGGCGAGCAAGCGGTCGTCGTCCACCTTGTTGGCGGCGAGGAGCACCGGCTTCTTCGAACGGCGAAGCACCTTGGAGACGGCTTCATCGGTGGCCGTCGCGCCGACACTGGCGTCGATGACCAGGAGCACCGCGTCGGCGGTGGCCATCGCCATCTCGGCCTGCGCGGCGACGGAGGCCTGCAACCCGGTCGCGTCCGGCTCCCAGCCGCCCGTGTCGACGAGGGTGAACCGGCGGCCCGCCCAGAAAGCGTCGTAGGCGACGCGGTCCCTGGTCACGCCGGGGACGTCCTGCACGACCGCCTCCCGGCGGCCGAGGATGCGGTTCACCAGGGTCGACTTGCCCACGTTCGGCCTGCCGACGACGGCGAGGACCGGCTGCGCGAGCTGCGCCTCCTCCTCGGCCTCGCCCGCGGCGATCTGCGCGTCGAGCGCGGTGAATTCGGATTCGTCGGACCAGGAGCCGTCGGTCTCACCGACGCCGTCCAGGCCGGCCGATGTACTTCCCCCCGCGGAGGCGGAGTCAAATCCAGTCATCTACTCAATCCTGTCGCGTGTCTTGGAGCCCGTGCTCCAAGCGCCATTCGTCCAGTGCCTTCACGAGGTCCGCGAGCGCGAGGCGAAGCCGCTCGGTTCCCTCCTCCAGCCCTGTCCTTCCCTTCCCGATCGCGGGAGTGAAAGGTTCGCCGACCATGATGTCGACGCGTGGCCGCCAACGCCTCTTGGCGCCGGCGGGTTTGTACGTCCCCCGAGTGGCGACCGGAACCACGGTCGCGTTCCCGGCGCGGACCAGGAAGGCCACGCCGCGCTCGAAGTTTTCGGCGTCACCGAGGCCGCGGGTGCCTTCGGGGAAGATCCCCACCGCACCGCCGTCCTCGAGCACCTTGACCGCCATCATCAGCGGTTTGCGGTCCACCGCACCCCGTTTCACCGGGATCTGGCCCAGTTTCGGGAAGAACCAGCCGACGAAACCCTTGAAGAGTTCCGCCTTGACCAGGAACGCGGTGCGCCGCGAGAACATTCCGAACAGCAGCGCCGGTTCCGCCATCGAGCTGTGGTTGGCCATGAACACCACCGGCCCGGACGCCGGTACCCGCTCGGCACCGTGGACCCGGACCCGGAACGCGGGCCGGACGATGAACTTCGAGATCCCCCGGCCGAAGGTGTGAAACGGGTCGCTCGCGCCTTCGGGCAGTCCCTTCGCGCTCACCTGGCGGCCTCGGCGGGGCAGCCTTCGAGGAGACCGCGGTGCAGCGCCAGTTCCGCCAGCGCGACGATCACCTGGTCGATGTTGAGCGCCGAGGTGTCCACCTCGACGGCGTCTTCGGCCGCGCGCAGGGGCGAAGCCGCCCGAGTGGAGTCCAGGCGGTCACGCCGTTCCACCGCCGCCTTCGCGACGTCGTGCGTGGATTCGCGGCCGGCGGCGGAATCCTGCGCGCTGCGGCGTGCGGCGCGGACCTCGGCCGAAGCGGTGAGGAAGATCTTGAGCGGAGCGTCGGGTGAGACGACGGTGCCGATGTCGCGGCCTTCGACAACGATGCCGCCGACGCGGCCGAGCACCTCGGCGATGATCTCGCGCTGCCGGGCGACGAGCAGTTCGCGGACCGCGGGGACGGCCGAAACCGGCGACACCGCCGTGGTGACGTCCGCACCGCGGATCTCGGCGGCGACGTTTTCACCCGCGAGCGCCACCGTCGCGTCGTCAGGGCTGGTCCCGATGCCGAGTTCGGCCTTCCGGGCGACGTCGGCAACCGCGTCCGTGTCGGCCGGGTCGACCCCGGCACGCAGGACGGCGAGGGTGACCACGCGGTACATCGCGCCCGTGTCGAGGTAGCCGGCACCGAGTTTCGTCGCGAGCTTCCGCGAAACCGTGGATTTCCCGGTTCCGGACGGGCCGTCCATCGCGACCACACCACGCAGGGCTCCCGTCACCGAAACTCTCCTCAGCTCATTCGTCGCTCACCTGATCGACGACCATTCTGCCTGGTGGCGCGCGACACGCCTCAGCCGCCCACGGCGAACCGGTCGACGAGCATGCCGATCCGTTCCGCGCGCGCGGCCGCCGGGAGCCGTCGGCTGCGCTCGAGGGTGACGAGGCCGTGCAGGGCGGCCCAGAACGTCTCGGTGTAGAGGCCGGGGTCGTAATCGCCCGCCACCGGGCCCACGATTTCGAGCAGGGCGCCGAACGCGTCCTTCAACGGCTCGGGGCTGTCCGGACTGGCGAAGTCCAGTTCACTGGCAAGGGTGAAGATCGCGTCGTAGAGCGCGGGTTTGCGGTCGGCGAAGTCGAAGTAGTTCCCGGCCAGCCTCCGCAGCGCGCCACGCGAGTCCTCCGCCGCACCGGCCCCCTTCCGCATATGGGCGGCCATTTCGGTGCAGCCCTCGAGAGCCGCGGCCGCCATGATCGCCCCCTTGCCGGAGAAGTGGCTGTAGAGGACTGGCTGGCTGTACTCGATCTTCGCCGCCAGCCGCCGGGTCGTGACCGCGTCCCAGCCTTCTTCTTCGGCGATCTCGCGGGCGGTGGTGACGATCAGCTGTTCGCGCTGTGAGCGGTCCCGCTCGCGCCGGGGGTTCGTGACCATACGAATATCCTAGCATCGCTAGACAAGCTAGCGGCGCTAGAGCTAACGTCTGCGATGTTCCTAGCACTGCTAGCTTCTGGAGTCGGAGATCATGACCAGAACCAAGATCGCTTACATCCTGTCCGCCGCCCTCGTGCTCTTCGTCCTCTACTTCGGGAGCGGATACGTGTTCTTCCCGCAAACCCAGACGGGCGGTTTCGGACTGCCGGTGATGCCATCCGAGGGTGATCCGATCCTCGCGGTCAAGGGGGTCCGCGACATCGGCACGGCGCTCGTGGTGCTCGCGCTGCTCCTGTTCCGGAACGCCCGCGCGCTGGGCTGGGCCATGCTCGCGCTGGCGTTCATCCCCTTCGGCGACATGCTGATCGTGTTGACCCACAACGGTTCCGTGGGCGCCGCGCTCGGCATCCACGGCGCGACGTGCGCCTTGATGGTCGTGATCTCGGCGCTGTTCCTGATCCGACCGAAGCGAACCGGACAGTGAGTTACTGTTGACGTCGTGAACGTCGAAGTGACCCCGCTCCCCGGAATAGGCGTCCGCAAGGACTTCGCCACCCGCAACGGCCGCCGCGTCGGCGTGGTGACCCATCGTGATGGACATGTCGAGCTGATCGTGTCCAAAACGGACGATCCCGACGCCTGCCTGGCCTCACTTCCGCTCACCACCGACGAAGCCGGCGCGCTGGCGAACCTGCTCGGCGCGCCCCAGCTGGTCGCCCAGCTCACCGAAGAGCACCGGGACCTGCCCGGCATCAACACCAAGCAGCTGCCGATCAAGGCGTCGTCGCCGTTCGACGGCCGGACGCTGGGCGACACCGCCATGCGGACCCGCACGAGCGTCTCGGTCGTCGCGGTGATGCGGGCCGGGCAGGTCCACCCCTCCCCCACTCCGGATTTCAATCTCACCGCGGGCGACGTGCTCGTCGCGGTCGGCACCTCCGAAGGTCTCGAGGCCGCCGTCAAGATCTTGAAGTACGGCTGATCGCGGATGGATCACACCGCACTGTCCTTGATCGAACTCGGGGCGGTCTTCTTCGGGCTGGGCGCGCTCGGCCGCCTCGCCGGGAAGATCGGGATGTCCCCCATCCCGCTGTACCTGATCGGCGGCCTGTGCTTCGGCCAGGGCGGGCTGATCCCGCTCGGCGACATCGGCGACTTCACCCACCTCGCCAGCGAGATCGGCGTCGTCCTGCTGCTGCTCCTGCTGGGCCTGGAGTACTCGGCGGCCGAGCTGTTCACCGGGCTGAAACGCTCGTGGATGGCGGGGCTCGTCGACATCGTGCTCAACGCCGCGCCGGGTGCGATCGTCGCGCTCATCCTCGGCTGGGGACCGATCGGCGCGATCGTGATGGCGGGCGTCACCTACATCTCGTCCTCCGGGATCATCGCGAAGGTTCTCGGCGACCTCGGGCGGCTCGGTAACCGGGAAACGCCGGTGGTGCTGTCGATCCTGGTGTTCGAAGACCTGGTGATGGCGCTGTACCTGCCGATCCTCACCGCGGTCCTCGGCGGTGTCAGTTTCCTCGGCGGCATGAAGGCGGTCGGGATCTCGCTGATGGTGATCACGGTCGTGCTGGTGATCGCGCTGAAGTTCGGCCGGTACGTCTCCGCGGCGGTGGACAGCCCGGACCGCGAGGTGTTCCTCCTCAAGGTCCTCGGTGCGGCCCTGCTGGTCGCCGGCCTGGCTTCGGCGATGCAGGTGTCGGCCGCGGTCGGCGCGTTCCTGCTCGGCATCGCGATCTCGGGCTCGACCGCGGAGAACGCGACGCACCTGCTCGAACCACTTCGGGATCTCTTCGCGGCCGTGTTCTTCGTCGTGTTCGGGCTCAACACCAACCCCGCGTCGATCCCGCCCGTGCTCGGCTGGGCGGTCGTCCTGGCGGTCGCGACGACGCTCACGAAGGTCGGCACCGGCTGGTGGGCCGCGCGACGGCAAGGTATCGGGAAGATGGGCCGGGCTCGTGCCGGAGCCGCGCTGGTCGCGCGAGGCGAGTTCTCGATCGTCATCGCCGGACTTGCGGTGGCGGCGGGCGCGGTGACCGGCGAACTCGCGGCACTCGCGACGGCGTACGTGCTCCTGATGGCGATCCTCGGCCCGACGGCCGCGCGGATCGTCGAGCCGGTGGCGCGGGCTCTGCAGCGAAGGCCCTTCGGCTCGAAGAGCGCCGCTTCCCAAACCGGCTGACCCTCGCCCCACACGCGCCATGAAAGGTCCTTTCCTTGCAAAATTTGCAAGGAAAGGACCTTTCATAGCATTGGGTCAGCCGCGCTCAAGCCCCGAAACGGTCGCAGGAGCGATCTGCGCCGGAGCCGCCGGAAGCGGAGCCGGAACCGCCGACGGTCCCGCGCCCGAGACAGGCAGAGCCAGCGACGTCTTGCCCAGATCCACCGTGATCTTCGGGTACTGCGAAGGACCCGAGATGAACGAGCCGTCCGTCCCACCGATGATCAGCGCCAGCTGATGTCCTTGCGGGACCACATGATCCGTACTCGCCAGCCGGAACGTCATCGTGTACGGCTGCCCCGGCGTCAGCGGCGATTCCTGGCTCAGCGATTGGTGGTTGGCCAGATCCGCCCAGCCGCGGCTGATGATGTTCAGCCCCACCGAGACCGCGTCGGTGCTCGTGTTCAGGTAACAGGCGTCGTTGCCGGAAGCGCTCGCGCCCCAGCACGACTGCGTCAGCTCGTTCTTGATGCCTTCCTTCGGCCCGGTGTAGTTCCGGATCGTCGCCGGACCGTAGTCCACGAGGATCGCCGAGAGCCTCGCTGAGGACGTCGACGGCGTCGCGGTCACGGTCACCTTCGCCGTTCCGGACACGTGCAGATCCTTCGCCAGCGCGCCGGTGCTGAACAGCAGGCGTCCGTTCGAGGTTTCCGTCGGACGTGCGGCCCAGCTGTTCGAGGACTGACCGGAGGAGTCCGTGAACGACGCCGTACCCGTCCCCGCCGTGGTGCCGAGGGTGCCGACACCCGGAGTGCCGCCGGCCGCGGGACGCAGGGTCACCGCGCTGCCCGCGGGCCACGCCGCCTGGTCCACCCAGACGTCCGGCTCCCGTTCCACGCTCGCGCCCGGTGTCTTTTCGATGCCGTTGTCCACGCCGAGCAGGTAGTGGTCGAACCACTTGTGCAGGGTGTCGACCCACGCCGACCGCCGGTAGTCGAACGGGTCGACGTGACCGGCCTGCGTCAGCCAGATCTTGCGCTCGACGTTCAGCGCTTCCCACCACTGCCCGAAGTTGATCGTCTTGACGTTGAGGTCGCCCAGCCCGTGCGAAGCGAGCACGCTGGCCTTCACCTTCGACGCGCTCTGCACGTGGTCTCGGTCGAGCCAGAAGGCGTTGTAGTCGCCGTTCGCCGTCGCACCCGCGGTGAGCTTCTGGTTCGCCGCACCGCAGTTCTGCCCGCCGTTGCGCCGGGACACGGTCTGCGCCAACCCCGCCGGGCTGCCCTGGCGCAGGTTCGCGCCATCCGAGCGGTAGTAGTCGTACCAGGAGCTGATGGCGCCGATCGGCACGATGGTCTTGAGCCCGTCGACACCGGTCGCGGCGACGCCGTTGGCCACCGTGCCGTCGTAGGACTTCCCGATCATGCCGACGGCGCCCGTCGACCAGGTCGCGTTCGTCCTCGCCGGTCCGGTCGCCGTCGTGTAGCCGTTCGCGCGGCCGTTCAGCCAGTCGACGACCTTGCGCGCCGAGTTGACGTCCGAGGGTCCGCCGACGTCGGTGCAGCCGCGGGATTTGTTGGTACCGGCCAGATCCACCAGGACCACGGCGTACCCGCGGGGGACGAAGAAGTTGTCGTAGTAGAGCGGGAACCCGACCGGCCTGCCCGCCGAGTCGTAGGTCTTGAGCTCGCTCTCGTTGCCCCGCCCGCAGCACGAGTAGTACGGGCTCGCGTCCATGATGACCGGGACCTTCTTGCCCTGCGCCGCCGGTTCCTTCGGGCGGATGATGTCGGCGGCGACCCGGTCCGAACGGCCGTCGCCGTCCCCGTCGAGGCCGATGTCCACCCAGGCCGTCTCGCGGACGGCCTGGGCGAAGTCGTAGACCGGTTCGCTGCCCCGCGGTTTCGCCGCGGCCTGCGGCGCCGCGACCACGGCCGCGGCGACCGCCAAGATCCCTGCCAGCACAACTGTTTTCACGGTTGAGCCCTTCCCCGTCGGCTGAAAGCCCGTCAGGGAGAGCTAAACGCGATGATCACTTGTGCAGTAGAGCGGAAAGTCTTACAGATCGACCGCGCGGTAGAGCGAACCGACCTCGCCGCGGTTGAGCCGCCGGATCGAGCCCGACCGCTGGGCGCCGAGCTGGACGTCGCCGAGCGCGGTCCGGACCAGTTTGCGCACCGGATGCCCGGTGGCCGCCATCAGCCGCCGCACGATGTGCTTGCGACCTTCGTGGATGACCAGTTCGATCTGGGTCCGACCGGCCAGCATGTCCTTGACCCTGAACTGGTCGACCTTGACGATGCCGTCCGGCAGCTCGAAACCGGCCCGCAGTTCCTTGCCGAGACCGCGCGGGACGATGCCCTCGACCTCGGCGAAGTAGGTCTTGAGCACCTGGTACGACGGGTGCATCAGCCGGTGGCCGAGGTCGCCGTCGTTGGTGAGCAGAAGAAGGCCTTCGGTGTTCTCGTCGAGCCTGCCGACGTGCACGATGCCGGGCGTCTCCTCGTACCGGCCGCGCAGGTAGTCGCCGACGCACGGGCGGCCGCGGTCGTCGCTCATCGTGCTGTGCACGCCCTTGGGCTTGTTCAGCAGGAGGTAGACGAGGTCCTCGCGGACCTGCACGCGGGTGCCGTCGACGTGGATCACGGAGTTGTCCGGATCGACCCGGCGGCCGAGTTCGGTGACCACCTTGCCGTCCACGCTCACGCGACCGCGCACGATCAGGTCCTCGGCGGCGCGCCGCGAGGCGACGCCGGCCTGCGAAAGGACCTTCTGCAGCCGAATGCCGTCGGGATGCGGGTCAGATGTCATCGATGGTGTCCACTTCGGGTAGCAACGGAGCGATGGGCGGAAGGTCGGCCAAGGACGAGAGGCCCAGTCGCTCCAGGAACAGCTCGGTCGTCACGTACAGCGTGCCTGTGGTTTCGGGGTCGGTCCCCATCTCCTCGATCAGGCCGCGTGCCAGCAGCGTCCTGATCACCCCGTCCACGTTCACCCCTCGGACGGCGGCGACCCTGGCCCTGGTCACCGGCTGCCGATAGGCGATCACGGCGAGGCTCTCCAGTGCGGCTCGCGTCAGCTTGGAACGCTGGCCGTCGAGCAGAAGCTTCTCCACGAACGGGGCATAGACGTCCCTAGTGTAGAACCGCCACCCTTCGCCGACTCGGCGCAGGTCGATTCCGCTGGTCCGCTCGGTGAACTTCTGCGCCATCGTGCGCAGCGCCACGGTGACCCGCGACACGGATTGCCCGACGGTGTCGGCGAGCGATTCCTCGTTGATCGGCGAGTCGACGACCAGGAGCAACGCCTCCAAGGCCGCTTCGAGCGCCTCGTCGGAGGTGAGGTCGGGATAGTCGCCGTCACCCGCCGCCACGAGCCCCTCGTCGGCAGGCGGCTCCGCTTCGACGGCAGGTGCCTCGGCCTCCGGCTGGTCGGCCTCCGGCGGGCTGAAAGCGTCCTCCGCCTCGTCGGACTCGGTGACGGCAGCTTTCGGCTCATCACCGGTCTCGGGGGTTTCTTCGGTCTTCTGGATCTCTTCGGGGCTCACCCGTACTCCTCGTCCTCCGCGGCGGCGAGGTCCTGTTCGGCCGCCACCGACGCCTGCGCCACGGACCCGCCGGTCCAGCGCACGTGCAGTTCGGCGAGCGCCTCCAGCTGCTCGAACTGGACCGTGGCCTCCCGGTACAGCTCCAGCAGCGCGAGGAACCGCGCCACGATCTCGACGGTGTGCTCGCAGTCCTCGACGAGCTCGCTGAAGGTCGCTTCGCCTCGTTCCGCGAGCTTGAGCCGCAGGAGCGCGGCGTGTTCGCGCACCGAGACCCGGCCCATGTGGATGTGCGCGATCGACACCGTCGGCGGCGGCTTCGGTTTGAAGACCGCGACGGCGATCTCGGCGAACTTCGCCGGGTCGACGCCGAGCATCACCTCGGGCAGCAGCCCCATGAACCGGTCTTCGAGCGCGACCGACCGCGGATACCGCCGCAGCGCACCGGCCTCCAGCTCACCGAACAGCGCCGCGACCTGCTTGTACGCCCGGTACTGCAGCACGCGCGCGAACAGCAGGTCCCGAGCTTCGAGCAGGGCGAGGTCGTCTTCGCTCTCCACCTCGGCGGCGGGCAGCAGGCGTGCCGCCTTGAGGTCGAGCAGGGTCGCCGCGATGACCAGGAACTCGGTCGTCTCGTCGAGGTTCCACTCCGTGCCGAGCGCGCGGGTGTAGGCGATGAAATCGTCCGTGACCTGGTGCAACGCGACTTCGGTGACGTCGAGCTGGTGCTGCGAGATCAGCTGGAGCAGCAGATCGAAGGGGCCCTGGAAATTCGACAGGTTCACCTTGAACTTGGACGTGCTCAGCTCTTCACTGGCCAGTCCTTCGGGGACCATCCCGCCGTGCACGGTCTCATGCACGGCGGGGGTCTCGTCTGCCTCTGTCCGCTCGACCGGCTCTGAGCCGCTGGGAGCAGCCGCGGCCGGGTCGTCCATCAGCTCTCGGTCTCTTTCCCGTCCTCGCTGCCCGCCCGCAAGCGCTGGACGAGCACCGACTCCTCGCCCGCCGCGTCGAAGTCGGCCAACAGGACGGCCACCGCCTCGCGGACCAGCCTGCCGCGGTCGAGCACGAGCCCGTGCTTCGCCCGCAAGTTCAGCCTGGCCTGCTCCATCGCCAGCAGTTCGTCGCCGGAGACGTAGACGGTGATCTTCGCGTCGTGCTTGGTCCGCCCGGAACCGCTTCGCGCGGCACGGGACAGCTGTTCCTTGTGCGCGGGTCCCGCCTCGTTCCCGGATCCGTTCCCGTTGCCGTTCCCCGTCGAGGGGGCGGGCTGCTCGGGCGCGGGCGGAAGATCGAGGGCGGGACTGGAGGTGATCCTGAAAAGTTCGGACGCTCCGGGCAGGGAAGCTCGCCTGCTCACCGGGCGATCACCTCACGGGCCAGCGCGCGATAGGCCGCCGCGCCTGCTGATTTGGGGGCCCACGTCGTGATCGGCTCGCCCGCGACGGTCGTCTCGGGGAACCGCACGGTGCGGTTGATCACCGTGTCGAACACGATGTCGCCGAATGCCTCCACCACTCTCGCCATGACCTCCTTCGAGTGCAGGGTTCTCGGGTCGTACATGGTGGCGAGAATCCCGGTGATGTCCAGTTTGGGGTTGAGGCGTTCCTGCACCTTCTCGATGGTGTCGATCAGGAGCGCTACGCCTCGCAGACTGAAGAACTCGCACTCCAGCGGGATGATCACACCGTCCGCGGCGGTCAGTGCGTTCACCGTCAGCAGGCCTAGCGAGGGCTGGCAGTCGACAAGAACATAGTCGTAGTCGTTCATGACCGGACGAAGGACCCGTAACAACGTGTGTTCGCGCCCTACCTCTGCGACCAACTGGACCTCGGCCGCGGACAGGTCGATGTTGCTCGGCAGCAGGTCGACGCCGTCCACCCGGGTCTTCCGGATGGTGTCGGTGATGCTGACCGAGCGCTCCATGATGACGTTGTAGACCGTCTGGTCCAGCTCGTGCGGCTGAATGCCGAGACCGACCGAGAGCGCGCCCTGTGGATCGAAGTCGACCAGCAGTACCCGGCGGCCGCATTCGGCGAGCGCCGCACCCAGGTTGATGGTCGAGGTGGTCTTGCCGACGCCGCCCTTCTGGTTGCACATGGCCATCACGAGTGCGGGGCCGTGCCGTTCCAGCGGCGGCGGATCGGGGATCTCGCGGTACGGACGGCCGGTGGGGCCGATACCTTCCCTCTCGAGTTCTTGCTGCTTGGTTTCTTTGGCGCGCTTGGCCTTGCGGCCGCGGGAAGAGATCGTGTCCTCCGACGGTTCGTCGCCGTCGTGTTCGGCGGGGGTTGCGATGGTCACCTGGCTGAGGCTCGCCGCGGCCGAACCGGCGGACGCGGACGGCTTCGCCGGCTCGTTCGGTGTCGACATAACGCGAAAGCTCCTCTTCGGCAGGATCCTCGGCAGCCTATGCGCGATTCACGAGTCGAGCCAACGAGGCACGCCGGGACCGACCGGGTCGATTAGGCGCTGCTTAGCCGAGGGCGCGGGGATGTGCTGTCGCGTAAACCTCGCGGAGCGTGTTCACCGTGACCAGCGTGTACACCTGCGTGGTCGTCAC
This sequence comes from Amycolatopsis sp. WAC 01375, assembly GCF_003947325.1. Taxonomy (NCBI): domain Bacteria; kingdom Bacillati; phylum Actinomycetota; class Actinomycetes; order Pseudonocardiales; family Pseudonocardiaceae; genus Amycolatopsis; species Amycolatopsis sp. WAC 01375. The sequence goes on along the minus strand of NZ_QHHW01000035.1, from coordinate 18,580 downwards.
CGAGGCGTGGCCGAGCAGTTCCTGCACGACGCGGACGTCGGCGCCGCCTTCGAGCAGATGCGTGGCGAAGGAATGGCGCAACGTGTGCGGGGAAACGCCCGCCGTGATCCCCGCGGATTCCGCGGTGTCCTTGAGAACCTGCCACGCGCTCTGCCGGGAAAGCCTGGAGCCGCGGGCGTTCAGGAACATCGCCGGTGTCCCCCTGCCGTGGGTGGCGAGTGCCGGCCGCGCGCGGACGAGGTACGCGTGCACCGCTTCCAGCGCCGGACGGCCGATCGGCACGATGCGCTGTTTGCCGCCCTTCCCGTCGAGCAGCACGGTGCGTTCGGCGTCGTCGATGTCGTCGACGTCGAGCCCGACGGCCTCGGAGATCCGCGCGCCGGTGGAGTAGAGCAGTTCCAGCAACGCCCGGTCCCGCAGCGGCCGCATCCCCTCGGGCGGCGGGGTTTCTAGCAGCTTCAGCACGGCGTCCACCGGCAGTGCCTTGGGCAGCCGTTTGGCCGCGGCGGGCGGGCGGACCTCGCGGGCCGGGTCGTTCTCGGTGATGCCGTCGGCGTGCGCGAACTTGTGCAGCCCCCGCACGGCGACCAGTGCGCGAGCGGCCGAGGACGCGGCGAGCGGCTGATGCTCTTCGTCGCCTTCGCGCAGCGCCGCGCCGAACGAGGTGATGTGTGCCGACGTGACGTCGGTGAAACGTTCGACGTCGGCGCCGTCGAGGTACGCGGTGTACCGGCGCAGGTCACGGGAGTAGCTGTCGAGGGTGTTCCTCGCGGTTCCGCGTTCGACCACCAGATGGTCGAGGTATGCGGCGACCACCTGGGCGACTCCGGTACCACCGGCCCGTGACACACGGACACTCTAGGACCACCACGACCCGTTCGGGGGTTCGCCGCGCGTACCGCGTCGCGGGTGTGAAACGAGCTACCTTGGGAGCATGTCCCAGCAACCGGACCCGGACGAGATGCGCGTCGGCACCGCCGAACGCGAAGAGGCCGCGCGGCTGCTCGGCGACCACTACAGCCAGGGCAGGATCACGCCGGACGAGTACGAGGGCCGCGTCCTCGCCGCGTACGAGGCCGTGACTCTCGGCGAACTCCGGCCGCTGTTCCAGGACCTGCCCGCGCCGCATCCGAGGTACCTGGCGCCGCGGTTCGACCCGCCGCCGTTCGTGCCCGTGCACCAGCGGCCGGCCGCGGTCGTGCCGTACTCACCGAAGTCGAAGATCGCCGCCGGGGTGCTGCAGCTCGTGCTGCCGTTCGGGACCGGGCGGTTCTACACCGGGCACGTCGGACTGGCTTTGGGGCAACTGGCGGTCGTGGTGGTCACCTGCGGCGTCGGGGTGGTCTGGCCGATGGTCGATGGGATCGTGCTGCTGGCGAACGGCGGCACCGACGCGCAGGGCCGCCGCCTCCGCGACTGACCGCTCCCGAAACTGAGATGAAAGGCCCCTTCATTGCAAATTTCGCAATGAAGGGGCCTTTCATCTCACGCGCGAAGCGCCTAGAGACCGCGCGAAGCGAACTTCGTCGGCCGGTCCTCCCAAGGCGCGTCCGCGGGCCGCGCCGAAGCAGCCCCCGAAAGCACCGCGTGCGCGGCGAGCACGCCACCGACGGTCGACCCGTTCACCAGCTCACCGGCCAGCGCCATCCGGACCGCTTCGGCGAGCGGGAACTTCCGCATGACGAGGTCCGCCTCCTCGTCGCCGAGGACCTCCCTGTCCACTTCGGACAGCCCACGGGCGAGGTAGACGCGGACGACCTCGTCGGTGAAGCCGGGCGACGCCGCGACGTCGACCAGGGTCTCCCAGCGCTCGGCGCTGAGCCCGACCTCCTCGACCAGTTCCCGTTCGGCCGCGCCGACGGGGTCCTCCCCCGCCTTGTCGATCAGCCCGGCGGGCAGTTCCCACAGCCGCCGCCCGATCGGATGGCGGTACTGGTGGATCAGCGTGACCGCGCCGTCGTCGTCGAGCGCGACGACGGCGACCGCGCCGAGGTGCTCGACGACCTCACGGCGGGCGGTGCCGCCGCCGGGCATCACGACCTCGTCGACCCGCAGTCCGACGACGCGTCCGATGTGGACGTCCCTCGTGGACGCGACGGTGAACTCGTGCTTGCCGGGTTCGGTCACCGGGCCACCGTCTGCGGGGCCTCGGGCAGCTCGACCGGCAGCCGCTCGGCGACCTTGCGGTCCACGACGGCCTTCACGAACGCGCTGAACAGCGGGTGCGGGCGGGTCGGGCGGCTCTTGAGTTCCGGGTGTGCCTGGGTACCGACGAAGAACGGGTGCTTGTCGGCGGGCAGCTCCACGAACTCGACCAGGTGGTCGTCGGGCGAGGTGCCCGAGAACACCAGACCGGCCTCGGAAAGGCGCTTGCGGTAGGCGTTGTTGACCTCGTAGCGGTGGCGGTGCCGCTCGGAGACCTCGGTGCTGCCGTACGCCTTCGCGACCTGCGAGCCCGGCTTGAGCTTGGCGACGTAGGCGCCGAGCCGCATCGTGCCGCCCATGTCGCGCTCGCCGGCGACGACGTCGCGCTGGTCGGCCATCGTGGAGATGACCGGGTTCGCGCCCTCGTCGTCGAATTCGGCCGAGTTCGCGTCCTTGATCCCGGCCAGGTTCCGCGCCGCGTCGATCACCATGCACTGCAGGCCGAGGCACAGGCCCAGCAGCGGCAGTCCCTGGGTGCGGGCGTAGGCGATGGCGCCGACCTTGCCCTCGATGCCGCGGATGCCGAACCCGCCGGGGATCAGCACACCGTCCACATCGGACAACGCGGCCGCGGCACCGGCCGGGGTCTCGCAGGAGTCCGAGGGGACCCAGGCGATCTGGACCTTGGCGCGGTGGGCGAATCCGCCCGCCCGCAGCGCTTCGGTCACCGACAGGTACGCGTCCGGCAGGTCGATGTACTTGCCGACGACCGCGACCCGCACCGTCTCCGACGGGTTGTGCACCCGGTCGAGCAGGTCGCCCCACACGGTCCAGTCGACGTCGCGGAACGGCAGCCCGAGACGACGCACCACGTAGGCGTCGAGCGCCTCACGGTGCAGCACCTTCGGGATGTCGTAGATCGACGGCGCGTCGGGGCAGGCGATGACGGCCTCGGTGTCGACGTCGCACATCAGGCCGATCTTGCGCTTGAGATCCTCCGGCAGCTCGCGGTCGGCGCGGCAGACGAGCGCGTCGGGCTGGATACCGATGTTGCGCAGCGCGGCGACCGAGTGCTGGGTCGGCTTGGTCTTGAGCTCGCCCGACGGGGCGAGGTACGGGACCAGCGAGACGTGGAGGAAGAAGCACTGGTCACGGCCGACGTCGTGGCGGACCTGACGGCAGGCCTCCAGGAACGGCAGCGACTCGATGTCGCCGACGGTGCCGCCGACCTCGGTGATCACGACGTCCGGGCTGTTCCCGTCCTCGTCGGCGCCCGCCGCGGCGGTGATCCTCGCCTTGATCTCGTCGGTGATGTGCGGGATGACCTGCACGGTGTCGCCGAGGTACTCACCGCGGCGTTCCTTGGCGATGACCTCGGAGTACACCTGCCCGGTGGTGACGTTCGCCTTGCCGTCGAGAGCCCGGTCGAGAAAACGCTCGTAATGCCCGATGTCCAGATCGGTCTCGGCGCCGTCGTCGGTGACGAACACCTCACCGTGCTGGAACGGGTTCATCGTGCCTGGATCGACGTTGAGGTACGGATCCAGCTTCTGCATCGTGACCCGGAGCCCACGTGCGGTAAGGAGCTGACCCAGGCTGGAAGCCGTGAGTCCCTTACCCAGAGAGGAGGCAACGCCTCCGGTGACAAAGACATACTTGGTAGCCCGCGACTGAAGTCCCACGGGCTTCCACCTTATCGCACGCCCGCCGGGGCGCTCACCGGCCACGCCGCAAGCGTCCGATGGAGTGGAAAACCGCTACCCTCGCGGCGTGACAGACGCGCACGACACCTGGACCGCACCGGTCGCGGAAGGCCCGCTCGACGCGGACATCCGCGTCCCCGGCTCGAAGTCGATCACCAACCGGGCCTACGTCCTCGCCGCACTCGCCAGCGCGCCGACGCGGGTGCGGACCCCGCTCGACTCCCGGGACGCGCGGCTGATGCTCGGTGCCCTCTACGCGCTCGGCGCGCACTCGCAGGGCAGCATCGGCGGCTATCTCGTGCACCCGCTCGGCCCCGGCCGTGTCCATCCCGAAGAGACCGTCCGGGTGGAACTCGGCAACGCGGGCACGGTCGCCAGGTTCACGCCCGCGCTCGCCGCGCTGGGCACCGGCCCGGCGCTGTTCGACGGCGACGAGGCGATCCGCCGTCGTCCCATCGGGCCGCTGCTGAAGGCGCTGCGCGGTCTCGGCGCCCGCATCGACGACGATCGCCGCGACGCGCCGCCGTTCACCGTCCACGGCGAAGGCGGCCTGCGTGGCGGCAAGGTCGACCTGGATTCGTCGGCGTCGAGCCAGTTCCTGTCCGCGCTGCTGCTCGCGGGGCCGTCGTTCCAGCAGGGTGTCACCGTGCGCCTGGTCGGCGGAGAGGTGCCGAGCGAACCGCATATCGCGATGACCGTCGAAATGCTTCGCCGCTTCGGGGCCACTGTGGAGCGCGAGGGCGACGAGTTCCACGTCGCGCCCACAAGGCTTTCCTGCCCCGAGTACATCGTCGAGCCGGATCTCTCGACGGCCGCCCCGTTCGTCGCCGCCGCGGTCGCGGCCGGCGGCACGGTGCGGATCGCGGGCTGGCCGCAGCGGACGACCCAGCCAGGCGACTGGCTCCGCAGCCTGATGCCCGTCTTGGGCGCCACCGCCGAACTCGACGCGGGCGGCCTGACGGTCACCGGAAGCGGCACGATCCCCGGCGTCGAGCTGGACTTGCACGACGTCGGCGAACTCACGCCGGTGATCGCGGCGGTGCTGTGCTTCGCCGAGGGACCGTCGGTCATCTCCGGGGTGGCGCATCTTCGCGGCCACGAGACCGACCGGCTGACCGCGCTCGCCACCGAACTGTCGTCGCTCGGCGCCGACGTCCGCGAGACCGAGGACGGGCTGCGGATCACGCCGGCACCGCTGCACGGCGGGAAGTTCCGCACCTACGACGACCACCGGCTGGTGATGGCGGCCGCAGTGCTCGGCCTGAAGGTCGAAGGCGTCGAGGTGGAGAACCCGGGGACGGTCGGGAAGACCTTCCCCGGATTCGGCGAAGCCTGGACCTCGATGCTCGGCTAAGCGAGCCCTCCGGCAAAGGGGGTTTCCCGCCACTGCTCGATCATCGGTTTCATGCCGTCCACCAGCATCGGCAGGTCGGGCGCCATCGACAGGCACGCGACCACCTGAAGCAGGCCCAGCGCTTCGAAGGTGCGCAGCACACCTTCGTCGACCTCGCGTAGCCCGAGTTCCGCGGCGGCGGCGTTGTAGGCCGCGACGCCTTCGGGACCGTTGAAGGCGAGGTCGCGTTCGATCGGGCCGCGGTTCACTAGTTCGAAGTCGGAGTAGAGCTCGCCTTCGGTGGTGACGATCAGGTTGTAGCCAGGCGCGTCACCGTGCACCGGCTGGACGGTGGCGCCGGGGAACGCCTTGGCGAAGGCCTCCTCCGAGGCCAGCAGCGGCCGGAAGACCTCCCATTCGCGGCGGGCGCGGTCGAGGTCGGCCGGGGCGAGCAGCTCCGGCCTGCCTTCGAGCTGGGCGAGGCCGTCGGGGATGAACGGGTCGAGACCGTTCAGGAACGCCAGGTCACCGGGATAGTCGCGCAGCGCGGCGTGCAGCTTCGCGACGAGCTTGGCCGAGTGCTCTGCGGTGAGGTTCGCGTCCTCGACGAACTCGATGAGCTCCCAGAAGGTCATCGAGAAACCGTCACGCCGCACAGGCTCCGCCGGGGCCAGCGGGCTCGGCTTGACGACCGGGAGCCCCTTCTCGCCGAGCCAGGCGGCGACGGCGAGTTCACGCCGCTGGTCGGTCAGCTGCGTCTCCAGCGTGGTCGTCCGCGGCAGCACGGTCGGCACGCGCACGACGACCGGCGAAGGCGCAAGCCGCACGATGACGGAGAAAACGTCGTACAGGACTTCGGGTTCGGTGACGGTGATGCCGAGGTCGCGGCCCGCGGAAACCGCGGCGGCCACCGCCCGCGCGGTGCGGGCGGCCCGTTGTTCGTCGGTGATCATGTCGCGAGTCTGACATGTCCGGTTCACCCGGCGGAGCGTTCTCCGTCGTCTTCGGGGAACAACGCCTTCAGCGTGACCTCCCGGTTCACCCGCACATGTTCGACGGCGTGGGACCGGGCCAGGTCGGCGTCGCCCGAAGCGATCGCGTCGTAGAGGCGGCGGTGCTCGTCGAGCAGTTCGCCCCAGTGCTCGTTCTGGCTGGTGAGCCAGCGCAGCCTGCCCTCGAGCGGGCGGAGGATCTCGTGCAGGAGCCCGTTGCCCGCCAGCGCGACGATCTCGTCGTGGAAGCGGGTGTTGAGCAGGGTGATCCGGGCAGCGTCGCCGCTTTCGGTCGCGCGGGCGGCGTCGGTGAGCAGCCGTTCGAGTGCGCGGAGTTCCGCTTTGCCCGCCCGTTCGGCGGCCAGCCCGGCGGCGAGCCCTTCGAGCGCTTCACGGACGTCGAACAGCTCCTCGACGTCGGCTCTGGCAAGCTGGCGCACGACGATGCGCCGGGGCGACTGGACGGTGAGGAAGCCTTCGGCCTCCAGGCTGCGGATGGCCTCGCGCACCGGGACCCGCGAGACTCCGAGGCCCTCGGCGAGTTCCCGTTCGACCAGCCTGTCCCCCGGCTTCAGCCGTCCGTCGAGGATCCGTTCACGCAGCTCGTCCCGGACCCGTTGCCGGGTCGCGGCCAGCGGCTGACGTGGTCCTTCCTCGGCCACCCGACCCCCTCGTTCAACACTGCCGTAACAGCTCGTAACCCGAGTTTATCGGCAGGAACCTTGACGACGGACCACTGCGGGGTGATATTTGGGATGCCAAATTTTGGGATACCAAATCGACCGGACGTCCCCGTCGATCGGAGGCCCGCATGACCGCCGCCCCAGCAACCCGGTCCGAAGCGCCTACCACCGAGAACGCCGATCCCCGGCTCTGGAACGAAGATCTCGCCCCGGCGAAAGAACGCCGCTGGAAGGTCTACGACATCTTCGCGTTGTGGATGTCGGACGTGCACAACCTCGGCAACTACACGTTCGCGGCGGGCCTGTTCGTCCTCGGGCTCTCGGCCTGGCAGGTGTTCACCGCGCTGCTCACCGGGTTCGTGCTCATCTACTTCGGCATGAACCTGATGGGCCGGATCGGCCAGAAGACCGGCGTCCCCTTCCCCGTGGTCGCCCGCATCAGTTTCGGCACCTTCGGCGCGAACCTGCCGGCGCTGATCCGCGCGATCATCGCCATCTTCTGGTACGGCATCCAGACCTACCTCGCCTCCGTGGCCATCACCCTGCTCGTGCTCGCGATCGATCCAGGCCTGAAACCGTTGACCGAGGTGGGCTTCCTCGGCCTGCACGCCCTCGGCTGGATCTGCTTCATCGCGTTGTGGCTCGCGCAGGCGCTGGTGCTCACCCGCGGGATGGAGGCCGTGCGCAAGTTCCAGGACTGGTGCGGTCCGGGTATCTGGGTCGTGATGATCGCGCTCGCGGTGTGGATCCTGGCCGCCGCCGACTGGAACATCTCCTTGACCGGCAACCCCAAGGCACTGTCCACAGGGGAGCAAGTACGGCAGTGGTTCGGCGCGGTCGGCCTGATCCTGTCCATCTACGGCACCCTGATGCTCAACTTCTGCGACTTCTCCCGGTTCGCCCCGAACCAGAAAACGGTGCGGCGCGGGAACTTCTGGGGTCTGCCGATCAACTCGACGGCGTTCGCGCTGCTGTCGGTGCTGGTGACCGCCGGCAGCCTTCAAGTGTTCGGCGAAGCCATCACCGACCCCGCCGAACTGCTGGCCCGCATCGACAACACACCCGTGCTGATCATCGGCGCGCTGACCTTCGCGATCGCCACCATGGGCGTGAACATCGTCGCGAACTTCGTCTCCCCCGCCTACGACCTTGCCAACATCTGGCCGAAACGGATCACCTTCACCATCGGCGGGATGATCAGCGCGGTCGCCGCGTTGTGCGTGTTGCCGTGGAAGCTGTACTCCTCCCCCGCGGTGGTCAACTACTTCCTCGGCGGCCTCGGGGCCTTCCTCGGCCCGCTGTTCGGCATCATGATCGTGGACTACTACCTGGTGAAACGTGGCCGGATCGACGTGGACAAGTTGTTCGTGGCCGGACCCGATTCGCCGTACCACTACAAGCGCGGGTTCAATCCGCGCGCGATGGTCACGTTCCTGCCCACGGCGGCGCTGTCCGCGATCATCGCCCTCGTGCCGTTCTTCGCGGCCGCCGCGCCGTACTCGTGGTTCATCGGCACCACTTCCGCGGCGGCGCTGTACTTCGCCGTGTCGCGGAAACAGCGGGTCGCGTGATGCGGATCCTGGTCACCAACTGCAACACCACCGAGGCGATGACCAAGGAGATCGAAGCCGGCGCGCGCGCCGCGGCGAGTCCGGGCACCGAAATCCTGGCCAGAACACCGTTGTGGGGCCCGGAATCCGCGGAAGGCTGGCTGGACAGCTTCCTGAGCGCCGCGGCCGTCCTCGACCTTCTCAAGGGGCTGGACGAGCCGTTCGACGCGCTCGTGCTGGCCGGTTTCGGCGAGCACGGCAGGGAAGGCGCTCGCGAACTGCTGGACGTCCCCGTCGTCGACATCACCGAAGCGGCCGCGCATCTGGCCTGTCTGCTGGGAAGACGCTACGGCGTGGTGACCACATTGGACCGGACGTGCGGGCTCATCGAAGACAGCCTGCACGCCGCGGGCGTCGCGCAGAACTGCGTCGGGGTTCTGGGCGCCGGGCTCGGCGTGCTCGAACTGACCGACGAACGCCGGACGGAATCCGCCCTGCTGACCGCCGGACGGCGCGCCCGCGACGCGGGTGCGGAAGTCCTGGTCCTCGGCTGCGCGGGGATGACGGGCCTCGATCGCCGGATTTCGGCGATGCTCGACATCCCGGTGATCGACGGCGTCGCGGCCGCCGTCCGCCTCGCCGAATCCCTGGTGGCACTGAACCTCAAGACCAGCCGGGCCGGCTCCTACGCCCGCCCTCTCCCGAAAACCCGCCGCTGGCCCACGCAATTCGGCACCTGATTGCGATGCGAACGATCGCAAGCAGGTGCCGAATCGCGAAGGGAGCTAGTTGCCGGCGGCGGCGATGCCGGGTGCGGGAGCCTGGGCGTTACCCGCGATGCCGTAGCGCCCCGCGCCGCCTTCGAGCTGCTCGCGCAGCGCCATGATCGTGGTGACCCGGCCCGCGGCGGTCTCCGCGTTGTCCACAGTGGACAGGATGGAGGTCGACGAGGTGTCGGCGCGGACGACACCGATCGCGCCGGTGCCGTCGGCGGATCCCGCGTCGCCCGCCAGGACGGTGCCCGCGCCGGAACGGTCGAGCTGCGCGGCGAACCGCGCGACGGTCGAGGCACGGTCACCGGCGCCGTCCCCGGTGTACTTGGAGCCGGTGAGCACGATCGCGAGCTGCGCAGGCTTCACCTCCCCGCCGGTCTTGAGGAAACCGCCGTCGGTGAGCCCGCCGAGCGCGGCCGCCAGCTCCACCGGCGTGGACTGCGGCTGCGCGTTGTCCTTGTTCAGCAGCGCCACCGAGCCGAGCAGGGCACCGGCGAGGGTGCCGGGGTCGCCCGCGGTCGGGAACTGGACACCGGCGGGCTGCAACCGCGAGACGACGTCACGCAGCTGATCCGACCGCATCGGGTCGGAGAACGCCTCGGTCAGCTGGATCTCGCCGGTGACGGCGGCACCCGCTTGCCCGATGAGTTGTTTGAGGGCGTCGCGGTCCGCGGGCTTCGCGTCCTCCGTGGTCACCAGCACCACCGAACGCTTGTCGAGCTGCCCGGCGACCACCTTCGGCCCCATCGCACCGGCGAACGCGTCCGCGTCACCGAGCCTCGCGTTGAGCGAGTTGCGCTGCGCCTCCAGCTCCGCGACCTGGGAACCCAGGTCCTCCTTCTGGCTGGCGAGCCCCGAGAGCAGTGAACCGTTCAGCGCCGTGGACCCGAGCACCACCCCGATGGCGAGCGCCAGGAAGCAGGCGGCGATGGAAACGATGTGGTACCGCAGTGAAATCACGTGAAAAGTCCCTTGCCCCAGGCGATGAACGAGTTCCAGGTGTCGCGGATCCAGTCGAGGTAGACCGAACCCACGTCGGACACCAGCAGCGCGGCCGCGACGGCCACCAGGGCCGCCAGCACCAACAGGACGATGGCGCCGATGGACACCCGGCTGCGGTGCAGGGTCGCGACCGCCTTGCCGTCGACCAGTTTCGTGCCGAGTTTGAGCCTGGTGAGGAACGTGGACGGATTCGACCCGGACCGGCCGTGGTCGAGGAACTCCCGCAGCGTCGCCTGGAATCCGACGGTGACCACGAGACTGGCCTCGTGCGCGTCGGCCAGCAGCAGCGCGAGGTCCTCGGCGTTGCCCGTCGCTGGGAAGGTGACGGCGCCGATCCCGAGGTCCTGGATACGCTCGACACCCGGCGCGTGCCCGTCCGGCTGCGCCGGGACCACGACCTCGCCACCGCTGCGCAGCGTCTCGGCACCGATTCCGTGCGGATCGCCGACGATGACGTCCGGCTGATATCCCTGCGCGCGCAGGGTGTCGGCCCCGGCGTCGACACCGATCAGCACCGGACGGTGCTCGGAGATGTACTTCTTCAGCTTCTTGAGGTCTTCGGCGTGCCCGTTGCCGCCCGCGACCACGAGGGCGTGCCGGTCTTTGAGCGGAACCCGGATCTCCGGGACGCCGACACCGTCGAGGATGAGACTGCGTTCCCGGCGGAGGAATTCGATCGTGTTCGCGGAGAATGCCTCCAGCTGGGTGGACATCCCGGCCTTGGCCTCGATCATCTGGTCCGCGACGCTCTCACGTGTCTGCTGGACACCCGATCCGAGCTGCCGCTCACCGATGTAGACGACGCCCTCGTGCAGGCGGAGTTTCGTGCCGTCCTTCACCTTGCGCAGCAGTTCGCCGCCGACCGAATCGACAAGCGGGATCCCGGCCTCGAGCAGGATCTCCGGGCCCAGGTTCGGGAATCGGCCGGAGATCGACGGCGAGGCGTTCACCACCGCCGCGACTTCGGCCTCCACCAAGGCATCCGCCGTCGACCGGTCGAGATCGAGCTGGTCGAGGACGACGATGTCGCCAGGGCTCAGCCGGCGGAGCAGCTCACGCGTACGCCTGTCGACCCTGGCGACGCCGGTGATCCCGGGGAGGGTCTCTTGGTTACGCGAGAGCAAGCCGGTGAGCTTCATGCGACCGATAGTGACAAATCCGCGCGGCCTTCCGTGTCCGCCACGCCGATGGAAACACGCCGATTAACCCACACCGGATCGGGCTACCCGGCCGTGACAGGCACTACTTCGCTTTCTTTCGCTTTCCGCCACGACGGGCTTTGGGCTTGTCCGGCGCGCTCTTGTCGGCCTCGGCGACGGCGAGCAATTCCTCCGCGTGCGCGCGGCCGGTCTCGGTGCTTTCCATTCCGGCGAGCATGCGGGCAAGTTCGACGACGCGCTCGGATTGTTCGAGCACGCGCACGCCACTGCGGGTCACCCCGCCGCTGGTGCCCTTGTCCACCACCAGATGCTGATCGGCGAACGCGGCCACCTGCGGCAGGTGGGTGACCACCAGGACCTGGTGACTGCGTGCCAGCCGCGCGAGCCGCCTGCCGATCTCGACCGCGGCCCGGCCGCCGACGCCGGCGTCGACCTCGTCGAACACCAGTGTCTGCACGGTGTCCGCATGCGCGAGGACGACCTCGATCGCCAGCATCACGCGGGAAAGCTCACCGCCGGAAGCGGCCTTGTGCACCGGAAGCGGCGGCGCGCCGTTGTGCGCGCGCAGCAGCAACTCGACGTCGTCGACGCCGTCGGGGCCGGCGTGCACGAGCCTGCCTTCGACCTTCACCGCGTGCGGATCGCTCTCGTCCACGGTGCGCCGCTCGACGGTGATCTCGATCTCGGCCTGTCCCATGGCGAGCCCGGACATCTCGGCGGTGATGGCCTCGGCCAGTTCGGCGGCGGCCTCGACGCGCGCCTCCGACAGGGTCAGGGCGTGTTCCGCCAGCGTGACGGCGAGTTCGTCACGGCGCTTGGCCAGTTCGGCCAGTGCCTCCTCGGAGGTGTCCATCGTGGACATCCGGCGGCGGGCGTCGTCGGCCCAGGCGAGCACGCCGTCCACGTCGGCCGCGTACTTGCGCGTGAGCCGCTTCAGATCGGCCTGGCGCGCGAGCACCTTCTCCAGCAACGCCGGGTCGGCGTCGAGCGTTTCGAGGTAACTGCCCAGCTCGGTGCCCACTTCGGACAGCAGTACCGAAGCCTCGTCCAGCCGGGGCCCGAGTTCCCGCAGCACGGCGTCCTCGGAACCGTTCAGGTGGCGGGTCGCCTCCCCGATCAGCCCCAGCGCGCCGGGCGCGTCCGGATCCCCATCCGCCGATCCGGCGACGGCGGCGTGCGCCGCACTGGCCGACGCTCGCAGCTCGTCGACCGCGGCGAGCCGCTTGATCTGTTCGGTGAGTTCGGTGTCCTCGCCCGGTTCGGGCGCGACGGCGTCGATCTCGGTGAGCCCGTGCCGCAACAGGTCCGCCTGCTGGGCCATCTCACGGGAACGGGTGGACCGCTCGGTCAGTTCGGCGACGACGGCGAGCCATTCGTCCCGCACCGCGCGATATCGCTCGAGTGGTGCGGTGACGGCCTCACCGGCGAACCGGTCGATCACCGCGCGCTGCTCGGCGGGCCGCAACAGCCGCAGCTGATCGTTCTGCCCGTGGACCGCGATCAGCTGCTCGGACAGATCGGCCAGCACACCGACCGGCACCGAACGGCCGCCGAGGTGGGCGCGGGACCGGCCGTCGACCGAGACCGCGCGCAGCGCGATGACGCTGCCGTCCTCGTCGACCTCCGCCCCGGCGTCGGTGACGATCCGGGTGGCGCCTTCCGCGCCGCCCAGCTCGAATCGGCCTTCCACGAAGGCCTTCAGCATTCCCGTCCGCACCTTGGACACTTCGGCTCGGCCGCCGGAGAGCAGGTGCAACCCGCTGACGACCATGGTCTTGCCCGCACCCGTCTCACCGGTGACGACGGTGAAGCCCGCGTGCAGTTCCAGCAGGGCGTCCTCGATGACTCCGAGGCCCTGGATGCGCATCTCGGCCAGCACGACGCCCACCGTAGCGGCCCACCCCGACCATTCCCGCACCCGGCACGTCATGAAAGAGCCCTTGACGACGAAAGTTGTCTTCAAAGGCCCTTTCACGACATCCGTCAGCGGGCGTGCCGCTCCCGCCAGCCCTTGATCGGCAGCGAGAACTTGTGCACCAGCCGGTCGGTGAACGGGCCTTCCCACAACCGGATCAGGCGCACCGGCACCCGGCCGCAGGTGACCCGCACGGCCGCGCCGGCGGGAAGATCGAAGGTCCGCGATCCGTCGCAGGTCAGGACGGCGGGCGAGCCGTCCGGATCGATGGCGACGGTGATCTCCGAGTCGCGCGAGACGACCAGCGGCCGCGAGAACATCGCGTGCGCGTTGCTCGGGACCACCAGCAGGGCCTGGACGTCCGGCCAGATGATCGGCCCGCCCGCGGAGAACGCGTACGCCGTCGAGCCGGTCGGTGTGGCACACAGGACGCCATCGCAGCCGAAGGACGACACGGGCCTTCCGTCGACCTCGATGAGCGCGTCCAGCACGCGTTCACGCGAGCTCTTCTCGACGCTGGCCTCGTTGAGCGCCCAGGTGTTGACGGTCTCTTCGCCGTCGACGCTGACCGTGACGTCGACGGTCATCCGCTCTTCGACCTGGTAGTCACCGTCGACGGCGCGCTGGACGGTGTCGGCGAGCTTGTCGGAATCGGCCTCGGCGAGGAAGCCGACGCGGCCGAGGTTCACCCCCAGCACCGGAACGCCGTTCGGCCTGGCCAGTTCCGCGGCCCGCAACAGCGTGCCGTCGCCGCCGAGCACGAACACCAGCTCGGTCCCGGCGGCCGGATCCTGTTCCGGCGCCATGACCGTGCAGGGCCCGCCGATCCCGCCGTCCGCCTCCAGCATCTCCTTCACGTCCTCGTCGAGCACCCGCAGCCGCACACCGGCCTTGGCGAAACGGGCCGACACCTCACGTGCCGCGTCCCGGGTCGCGTCCCGGTCCGGGTGCACGACGAGCAGCACCTCGCGATCGCTCATTGGGGTCCCTCCAGGACTGCGGTGCGGACGAGCCGCTCGGCGTCGGTGCCGGCGGTCTCCCCCGCCCCGCGGGTAAGCCAGACGAAGTATTCGACGTTCCCGGACGGCCCGGGAAGCGGGCTCGCCACGACGCCGCGCAGACGCAGGTCCAGCTTCTCGGCCTCGGCGAGCACGCCGAGCACGGATTCGACCCGAAGCTCCGGGTCACGGACGACACCGCCGCTGCCGAGCCGGTCCTTGCCCACCTCGAACTGCGGTTTGACCATCGGCACCAGATCGGCGCCGTCCCGCGCGCACGCGGCCAGCGCGGGCAGCACGAGTTTGAGCGAGATGAACGAGAGGTCCCCGACCACGAGGTCGACCTGCCCGCCGAGATCTTCCGGCGTCAGGTTGCGGACGTTCGTCTTGTCGAGCACGACCACGCGGTCGTCGGTGCGCAGCCGCCAGTCCAGCAGGCCGCGGCCGACGTCGGCGGCGATCACCGTGGCGGCGCCGTTGCGCAACAGGACATCGGTGAAGCCACCGGTCGAAGCGCCCGCGTCGAGGCAGCGCTTTCCTTCGGTGGAAAGTCCTTGCGGGGTGAAGGCTTCGAGCGCGCCGAGCAGTTTGTGCGCGCCGCGGGAGGCCCAGCCGGGGTCGTCGCCGTCGCGCACCACGATCGGCGCGCCGGATTCGACCCCCGTCGCGGGTTTGGTGGCCACCATCCCGCGCACGCTGACCTTGCCCTCGGCGATCAGCGCGGACGCCTGCTCCCGGGAACGGGCGAGGCCCCGCCGGACGAGCTCCGCGTCCAGGCGGGCGCGTTTGGGCATGCGGTCAGACCTTGTCGATGGTGGACAGCGCCACCGTCAGCTCGGTGTGCACGGCTTCGAAGCGGTCGACGTGCTCAGAGAGCGGAAGTGCGGCGAGGTCGTCGAGACCCGCCACGGCTTCGTCGATCCCGGCTCGGGGATCCGTGTCCTGCTGCTCGAACTGGTCAGCCTGGACCGCCGGAGGGCCAGGCACCGGCGGAGGGCCAGGCACCGGCGGTCGCGGCACGGGGTGGAAGTGGTCTTGCACCCCACCAAGTTAGCAGCGCTGGTCAGGCGAGGCGCAGCTCGCCGAACGCGGCGCGGGCGGCGTCGCCCACACCACGGACCTCGGTGATCCCCGACTCCCAGGCAGCCGCGCACAATACGCGCAGCAGGTCGAGGGAGTCGCCTTCACCGTCGGCTTCGAGCACGTCACCCCGTGCGGTGACACGCCAGCCGTCCTTGGGCCCGATTTCGAGCAGCTCCGCGCGGCTGCTCAGCCCGGACAGATCCCACGAAAGGTAGCGAGGACGCTCCTCGGGCCTGGCCTTGATCAAGGACGCCGCGTCGGCGACGCCGGTCAGGACGCAGAGCGCGTCGATCCCGGCCGCGACCGCGCCCTCGATGTCGGTGTCCAGCCGGTCGCCGACGACGAGCGCCCGCTCCGCACCCGCGTCCCGCGCCGCCGTGGTGAACAGCAGCGGCGCCGGCTTGCCCGCCACCAGCGGTTCGACGCCGGTGGCGGTGCGCAACGCGGCCACCATCGATCCGTTGCCCGGCAGCAGCCCGCGTTCGGTCGGCAGGGTCGCGTCGACGTTGGTCGCCACCCACAACGCGCCCGCGCGGATGGCGAGGCACGCCTCCGCGAGCGCGGCCCAGGTGTTCTCCGGGGAATGCCCCTGAACGACGGCGGCCACGTCCGGACCGGCTTCCCGGACCGTCCGCAGCCCGGCCGACTCGATCTGGGCGGCCAGCGAGTCCGTGCCCACGACGAGCACCACGGAGCCCTGAGGCAGCCGCTCACCCAACAGGGTGGCGGCGGCCTGAGAGCTCGTGTGGACTTCCTCGGGCGTGGCCGGGAGTCCGAGTGCCTCCAGGTGTGCGGAGACCTCCGCGGGCGCCTTGGAGGCGTTGTTCGTGACCCACCGGACGGCGGTGCCGTGGTCCCGAAGCGCCCGGAGTGCTTCCGGTGCGCCCGGGACCACGATGCCGCCGTGGTAAACCGTGCCGTCGAGGTCGAACAGGACCGCGTCGTACCCGGCCGACAGAGCGTCAGCCATTCGTGAGCTCCGCGGCGCGCTCGGCGGCGTCGGTCTCGTCCTCCTCGTCGGCCTCTGCCGCGTTCAGGAACCAGCGGATCGCCTCGTCCTTGCGGTCGGCGGCGGCGAGGTTGTCGGCGTAGGCGTAGAACAGCCGGGCGCTCCACGGGTCGCGCTTCTCCGCCTTGAGGTCGTCGCCCTGGAGGGAGACGACGGCGGCGTCCAGCTGGCCGAGGTCACGCCGGGCGCCGGCGGCCACGATCGCGAGTTCGATCTGGGTCGCCTTGGCCAGGCGCTCCTTGTCGACCTCCTTCGCGAGGTCGAGTGCCCGCTCCGGACGGCCGATGGCGCGCTCCGCGTCGGCGATGATCGCGATGTGCTCGTCGGTCCGGGTCATCCGGCGGACAGCCCGCAGCTCGGACAGGGCCTCGGACCAGTTGCCCGCGTGGTAGGCGACCAGGCCGAGCGCCTCACGGACGATCGGGACCCGCGACGCCTTGGCCTTCGCGTACTTGGCGTGCTCCATCGCGGCTTCGGGGTCTTCGTCGACGAGGCCACCGGCCGCGACCAGGTGCTTGCCGACGGTTTCCGCGAGTGCCTTGGGCAGCGTGCGGAGCTCCCGGCGGACCTCCTCGTCGAGATCCGAGAACTCGATGCCTTCGGGCAGCTCCGGAGCCGCGAGCAGCTCACGCGCCAAGGTCTCGTCGTCGACCGGCTTGTCCTCGGTGCGAGGCGAGGAACGGAAGTCCTTGCGGCCTTCGGAACGGTCGCGCTGGGGACGATCGTCACGCTTGCGGTCGAAGCCGCCGCGCTTGTCGTCGTAGCGCTTCTCCGGCCGGTCGGACGGACGACGGTCGGGACGGTCACCGGACGGCCGGTAGGCGCCGCGCTTGTCGTCACCACGGTTGTCGTCGCCACGCTTGTCGCGGTCGCCGAAGCTCTTGCGCTCGTAGCCACCACTGCTGGGACGGCGGTCGCTCGAGGACGGACCACGACGATCGCCGCCGCTGTAGCCACCGGAACGGGAGCCACCGCGATCGTCGCGATAGGACGGACGCCGATCGTCGCCGCGCTTGTCGTCACCACGGTTGTCGCGGTCACCGTAGGACTTGCCCTGGGGGCGGCCTTCGTAGCGGTTGCCGGACGGGCGGTCGTCGGATCGGCCGCGGTTGTCCGAGCCGTAGCCGGAACGAGCCGGGCGGCTGTCGGGGCGCTTCTCGTACCGGCCTTCGGAACGGTTGTCCGAACGGCTGTCGGAGCGATTGTCCGAGCGGCTGTCCGAACGATTGTCGGAGCGACGCTCGGGACGGCTGTCGGACGAGCGGTAACCACCGCGGTCGCCACCCCGGTTGTCGGAGCGATAGCCGCCGCGGTTGTCACCGCCGCGACTGTCACCGCCGCGGTTGTCACGGTTGTCCCCGCCGCGGTATCCACCGCGATCGCCGCCACGGCTGTCCCGGCTGTCGGACCGGTAACCACCGCGGTCACCGCCTCGGCTGTCGCCACCCCGGTTGTCGGAGCGATAGCCGCCACGATTGTCCGAGCGGTAACCGCCGCGGTCGCCGCCCTTGTTGTCGCGGTTGTCGCGCCGGTCGTCGGAGCGGAAGCCGCCACGACGGTCGTTGTCGCGGCCACCGGACCGGTCGTCACGACGGTCGCCGGCACCAGGGCCACGACGGTCGTCGCTGCTGTTGTTGTAGCGCGGGCGGTTCTCGTCACGCCCCTGGCCTGCGAACCGGCTGCCACCGGGGCGCTGGTCACGAGGACCGTCGCCGCTGCGCGCGGGCTTGCCGGGATAGCTGCCGCCGGTACCGCGTGCGCCGCGGTCGTCACGACGCGGGCGACCCTGGTAGCCACCATCGCGGCCGCCCCGGTCCTGCCTGCCGCCGGCGGAACCGCGCCGGTCACCTCGCTGCGCGTCAGACCGGCCTCCGCGGGGACTGTCGTCCCGGCGACCCGACCGGCCGGACGCGCCATCATCTGAGTCACGTCGACCGAACTCGGACACCTGGCCTCCTGCCACTATTGAAAAGTTTCGACACTTGCGCCCACCCGTCAGGTGGGCCAACGGACCATTCTAGTCGGTCCATGGACATGAAAAGAGACAGGGCCCTGACCGGGGGAGAACCTGTGGGGTTCTCAACCCTGGTCAGGACCCTGTCCTGAGGTTAGTCCGGCGGTGTCCTACTCTCCCACAACCCTTCGGTTGCAGTACCATCGGCGCTGTCAGGCTTAGCTTCCGGGTTCGGAATGGGACCGGGCGTTTCCCTGACGCTATGACCACCGAAACACTG
>NZ_QHHW01000034.1:0-393 GCF_003947325.1 Amycolatopsis sp. WAC 01375 | reverse complement strand
TCCTTCATATCAACGGCGCCGCGGCCCCAGACGTAGTCGTCCTGGATCGCGCCCGAGAACGGGTGGACCGACCACTCCGAGGCGTCGGCCGGGACGGCGTCGAGGTGAC
Organism: Amycolatopsis sp. WAC 01375; assembly: GCF_003947325.1. NCBI lineage: Bacteria > Bacillati > Actinomycetota > Actinomycetes > Pseudonocardiales > Pseudonocardiaceae > Amycolatopsis > Amycolatopsis sp. WAC 01375. Next base: position 284 of record NZ_QHHW01000034.1, on the reverse strand, counting down.
CGTGGATCAGGAGCGCGCCACGCGACGGGTCGGCGCCCGGAAGCCGGACGATCACGTTGTGTCGGTTCTTGCCGCCCGACTCGACATAGGTGATCTCGTAGCCCGCGTCGGTGAGCTTCTCGGCGACGTACTCCGCCGCGGCGCGTTCACCGACGAGCGTGTCGGGATCACCCGTGTTGGTCGTGTCGATGCGGATCAGTTCACTGGTGAGCGTGACTGCCTCTTCGGCGGCTGCTTCGATCAAATTCGGTTCGGTCACCAGGCATTCCTACCATTGGTGGAGC